>NZ_WWIC01000073.1:0-25102 GCF_009872555.1 Streptomyces sp. SID5643 | reverse complement strand
CCCTCCGGCAGGGAGCCCCCCGGCGGGGCACCCTCCGGCAGGGAGCCCCCCAGCGGGGCACCCCCCGGCGGGGCGCCCCCCTGCCGAAGCCCCGCCGTGGGCGCGCCCGGCAGACGGCCCCGCACCGCCGCCCGCGGAGCGACGCGGCACCGGTCCGCCCGACCCCGGCGGTACCGCCGGACCAGACGCCCGCCGGGCCACCGACCGGCGTACGCGTACCGATCCGCGCAACAGAAAGGGCATCCCATGACCGCATTCGGCCACTTCGCCAGGTCACTGAGGCTGCGGCGGCTCTACCGCCACAGCACGGCAGGCCTGATGATCACCCCTCTCGACCACTCGATCAGCGACGGGCCCGTCGCACCCAAGGGCACCAGCCTCGACCACCTCGCCGGGCAGCTCGCCGCTGGCGGCGCGGACGCGGTCGTCGTGCACAAGGGCAGCGTCCGGCACATCAGCCCGGAGCGGTTCGCCGCGATGTCGCTGATCATCCATCTCAACGCGTCCACCAGCCAGGCGCTCGACCCCGACGCCAAGTACGTGGTGACGCAGGTCGAGGAGGCCCTCCGGCTCGGCGCGGACGCGGTGAGCGTCCACGTCAACGTCGGCTCCGACGACGAGCGGCAGCAGATCGGCGACCTCGGACGGATCGCCGACGCCTGCGACCGGTGGAACCTGCCGCTGCTCGCCATGGTGTACCCGCGCGGCCCCCGGGTGACCGACCCGCGCGACCCGGACCTGGTGGCGCACGCCGTCACCGTCGCCTCCGACCTGGGCGCCGACCTGGTCAAGACCGTCTTCCTCGGCTCGACCGCGGAGATGCTCGACCTGACCGCCGCCTGCCCGGTGCCCGTACTCGTCGCGGGCGGCCCCGCGATGCCCACCGAGGAGGACGTCCTGGCCTACGTCCGCGACGCCCTGGCCGGCGGCGCGGGCGGGGTGGCGATGGGCCGCAACATCTTCCAGGCCTCCGACCCGCGGCAGCTCGCCGCCAAGGTGGCCCGGCTGATCCACCACTTCCCGGAGCAGCACTTCGCCCCGCTCGCCTTCCCGGCCGACGCACACCGGGCCGAGCGGCTGACCCCCGATCACCTGGACGCCCCGGCCCACCCCGGCGCGCCCGGCTCGCCCGACCGCGACACCCACCACCTCTCCGACCTTTCACACCCGACAGGAGGTCCGCATCATGACGGACGCAAAACTGTGCTGGCTTGACATCCGAGGCGCCGGCACCGCCACCCAGGCCGTCCTCGAAGAGGCCCTGCACCAGCGCATCGACGGCATCGTCGCCGCCGACCCGGCCGCCTTCGCCGGCCTGCCGCCCACCGTCCGCAAGGTCCTGCTCTTCGAGGACGGCCTCGACGCCGTCCCCACCGACCTCGGCACGGCCGACCTGGTCGTCGTCCCGGGCCCCCGCGAGAACCGGGCCGCGCTCCAGGAGGCCCACCCGGACGTCGAGTTCGGCCGCTACGTGGAGATCGTCGACGCCGACACCCTGGAGGACGCCTGCCTGGCGGCCCGCCTGGAGCCGTGGAGCGTGCTGGACTTCCGCGACCCCACCAAGATCCCGCTGGAGATCGTGATCGCCGCCGCCACCGGCGCCCCCGGCTCCATCATCACCACCGCGTCCAACACCGAGGAGGCCGAGATCGTCTACGGCGTCCTGGAACTGGGCTCGGACGGCGTCCTGATGCGGGCCAACACCGTCGGCGACGCCACCGCCCTGCGCACCGCCGCCAGCGCCCGCGGCGGCGAGATCGACCTGGTCGAACTCACCGTCACCCGGACCACGCACATCGGCATGGGGGAGCGGGCCTGCGTCGACACCACGACCCACTTCCGCAAGGACGAGGGCATCCTCGTCGGCTCCCACTCCAAGGGCATGGTGCTGTGCGTCAGCGAGACCCACCCGCTGCCGTACATGCCGACCCGCCCGTTCCGGGTCAACGCCGGTGCCCTGCACTCGTACACCGTCTCGCAGGCCGGCCGCACCCACTACCTCAGCGAACTCCACGCGGGCAGCAAGGTGCTGGCCGTCGACGTCAAGGGCCGCACCCGGCCCGTCAGCGTGGGCCGCGTCAAGATCGAGACCCGCCCGCTGATCTCCATCGACGCGGTCGCCCCGAGCGGGCAGACGGTCAACCTGATCCTCCAGGACGACTGGCACGTGCGCGTCCTCGGCCCGAACGCCGCCGTCCTCAACTCCACGGAGCTGAAGCCCGGAGACACCATCCTCGGGCACCTGCCCACTGCCGACCGCCATGTCGGCTACCCGATCGACGAGTTCTGCCTGGAGAAGTGAGCCCGGCACCGCATCGCACATCCCTTGCCGCAGCGACCGCACCAGCCCGACCAGCGCTCGCACGGCATCAACGCCCCGCCCCGGCACCCCTCGTGCCGGGGCCGGCGCGCGTTCGCCAACGTCCGGCGCCGCCCGCACGGCCCGCTTCGCAGGCACCACCCACAGTGCCCACACGGCCTGCGCCGCCACCGCTACCGCCCGGACCGCCCGCGCGGCCTGCGCCGCCGCCGCCCGCCCTGCCGGCGCCGCCCTCACAGCAGCCCGTGTTCCCCGGCGATCCGCGCCGCGTCGAACCGGTTGCGCCCGCCGAGCTTCTTGATCGCGGCGGAGGTCAGATTCCGTACCGTGCCCGCCGCCAGATACAGCTCGCCCGCGATCTCCTTCACCGTCGCCCCGCCTGCCGTCAGCCGCAGCACGTCCATCTCCCGCGTGCTCAGCGACAGTTCACCGACGGCGACCGGCCGCAGCAGCGACGGGTCGACGGTCAGGCAACCACCCGCGAC
Organism: Streptomyces sp. SID5643; assembly: GCF_009872555.1. Lineage (NCBI taxonomy): Bacteria > Bacillati > Actinomycetota > Actinomycetes > Kitasatosporales > Streptomycetaceae > Streptomyces > Streptomyces sp. SID5643. The sequence goes on along the minus strand of NZ_WWIC01000073.1, from coordinate 22,297 downwards.
GCCCATCAGCGTCGTGACCAGCTGGGGAAGCCGGGCGTTCTTCGGCACGACACCCAGCGCACCGGCCGCCACGGCCCGGTCCACCACCGACGACGTCGCCGCCCCGACCATCAGCGCCACCCCGCACCGCGGATGCCGGCTGCGCACGTCGGTGGCGACGCGCAGCGCCTTCCCGCCCATCGTGGACTCGCCGAGCAGGAGCACCGTCGGCCGGTGCCGTTCCACGGTCGGCTGGACGGCGTCGTACGACGTGGCCAGGCCGACGACCTCCAGCCCGTCGACGCCGTTGAGCGTCTCGGCGAAGGCCTCCAGCACGAGTTGGTGATCACCTGCGAGGACTATGCGTATCGACATGCTCGACCCCCGTACGGCAGGACTAAGGCAAAGACTCGGGAAAACATGACAGGCGCCGGCCGTCAGCCGGAGGGGGTGCGCCACTGCACGTGCAGTCGCACCAGCCGCTCCACCACCGACTGGGCCGCCTCCTCCAGGCTGAAGCCCTGGCGGCTCACGTCGACCTCGATGTGCTCGGCGCCGGCCGGCAGGGAGGCCGCGACCACACCCGACGCGACGCGGAAGGCCCGGGCCGGACCCTCGCCTCCGCTTGCGGTCGGCACGATCACGACACTCGCGGTCACCGGACCGAGGTCGGCGGCGATCTGACCGGTCAGGGCGCGGAAGCTCTCCGGCCGTTCCACATCGGCTTGATACGGCAGTGCGACCAACCCGATTCCGGCCAGTTCCTTGCACAGGAACGCGGCGTTGGTGGCGGCGTCGCCATCACGGCCCGGGTGTCCGGCGCCGACCACGGCGACCGCGGCGCCCAGCGCGCACAGCTGACTGGTGACCCGCCGGCCGACCCCGGTGGTGGCGTCGACGACGAGGACGACACAGCCGTGCAACGGCGGTAGTACATGTGCGACTGTGTGCGACACCGGAACTCCTGAACGGGTAACGTGGCCAATATGTGAACGATCTACGGGGGTTCTTCGCATATCCTGCGACGCTCCCCCGAGCCGCGCCGCCGCTCTCGAGCCGGCGCGGCGGTCCGGTCCAGACATGCGGTTCACATGTGGTTCAAGGGGGAGACGCCACGTGGACGACGTATCGCCGCTCGATCAGCAGACCCTCGCGGTGTACCGCGCGATCCTGTTCCACAAGCAACATGATCCGGACAAGCTCGCAGAGCTCCTCGACATCGGCCGCGACGACGTGCACATGGCGCTCACACGCCTGTCGGACCTGTCGCTGCTCGCTCCCTCGGGAGACTCACCCGGCACGCTGCGCGCGGTGAACCCCTCGCTCGGCCTGAAGGTCCTGCTCCAGCGGGAACAGGACGAACTGGCCTGGCGGCAGCAGCGCATCGAGCAGAACCGGGCCGCTCTCGCCGCTCTCGCCGCCGAGTACACGGCCTCGGCCGGGTCCGGCTCGGACGGCACCGAGCAGCTCGACAACGTGGACGAGATCCGCATCCGGCTGGAGGCCCTCGCCGAGTCGTGCCAGCAGGAGTCCCTCGTCTTCCACCCCGTGGGCGGGCTGACCAAGGAGGCCATCGAGGCGTCCCGTCCGCTGAACGAACGGGCGCTCGCCCGGGGCGTCCGGTTCCGCTCGATCTACCTCGACAGCGCTGTCAGCGACCGGGTGACCAGGGCCCACGCGCAGTGGATGGCGGAGCACAACAGCGAGATCCGCACCTCGCCGACCCTGCCCATGCGCCTGCTGATCATCGACACGACCGCGGCCATCGTGGCCAACCTGCCCGGCCAGACGGGCCCCGCGGCGCTGATGTTCCACAGCCGGCCGGTGGTGCTCGCCATGCGGGCCCTGTTCGAGGCCTACTGGGAACACGCGACGCCGTTCCATCAGCAGTCCCCCGACGAGGACCCGCAGGGCCTCACCCCGCAGGAGCGCAAACTCCTGCAACTGCTCGCCACCGGCCTCACCGACGAGGCGGTGGCCAGGGCCCTCGGCATCGGGGTCCGCACCGAACGCCGCATCATGGCCGAGCTGATGGAGCGCCTGGGCGCCTCCAGCCGCTTCGAGGCGGGGGTCCAGGCGGCCCGCCGCCAGTGGATCTGACGGCCGGTCACCGACGGGATCACCGCTCGCTCACCGGACCGGGCTGCCAGGTGAAGTCGTCCGGACCCGCAGCCGGAGAGCCGTGCCGGGCGAAGTCGTCACCGCTGTGCAGCGGACCCGGCTGCCAGGTGAAGTCGTCGCCGCCCAGGGGCAGCGGGGTCCAGGTGAAGTCGTCGGGCGAGCCCGGCAGGTGCGGCAGTACGACGCCGACCGGGATCTCGCCCGGCACGGTGACGGACGGGCCGGTGCCCTGCTGCCCGCCCTGCCCGGCGGCCTGAGCGGGCGCCGCCCAGGCGAGGGTGGCGAGCACGGCCGAGCCGAGGACGACGGCGGCGGAACAACGCTTGGTGATGCGGATCATGTCTGGTCTCCGTTTCCCTGCGTGAGTCAGAACCTTCGTGACGCTGCGCATGGAGCCAGTGGTGCTTCAGCTCCCCCGGGCCGTTCCGCGTTCCCCGCGCTTCCCGGCCGCTGAGAAGAGACAACCACCCCACCGATGTCCCTGTCCGCCTCCGGCCACGCCAGGAAGCTGCCTGGCAGGGAGTTGCACCCCCGCACGCCACGAGGCCCCTCGGCGATCGCCGAGGGGCCTCCGGTTCATGCAGCGGGGATACGAGCCGTCACAGTTCCTTGAGACGGGCCTTGAGCAGGCAGAACTCATTGCCCTCGGGATCGGCGAGCACATGCCACTGCTCCTGGCCGGTCTGCCCGATGTCGGCCGGACGCGCCCCGAGCTTCAGGAGGCGTTCGAGCTCGGCGTCCTGATCGCGGTCGGTGGGATTGACGTCGATGTGCAGCCGGGTCTTGCCCGGTTCCGGCTCGTCCCGCCGGCTGAAGATGATCGTCGGCTGCGGCCCGCCGAACCCCTCGCGCGGCCCGATCTCGATGCACTCGTTCCCATCACGGTCGAGCACGACGAAGTCCAGGACCTCGCACCAGAATCGCGCGAGCACCTCGACGTCGCGACAGCCGAGCACGAGTTCACTGATACGACATGCCATGGACGAAGCCTGCTCTCAGCGTGGGGAGTGGGGAGTGGGGACGTACCGGGACTGCCGCGTGCGGAGCCGGGCGGTGAGCCCGCCGCGCGACGCGCTCGCGACCGTACCCGGCGGGGTCAACGGACGCACAGGGTTTTCCGGGGGCCCGATCAGCCACCGGTCCGCGGCAGCAGGGTGACGGCCTTGCTGCCGTTCCGGGCGACCAGTGCTTCCTCGTGGAGACGGCGTGCTGCTGCCGCGGCTGCGGCCGGTCGACGTCGCGCGACGAGCGGTGACGTTCGGCCTGCTGGGCGCGGTACCGCCCCGGCAGCTGGTTGCACGGCTGGAGCGCCCCGGGCCTACCCACCAGCTGCTACTCCAAGTGGTCGCGCACGACATCGAGGAACGCCCTGCGGCTGGGGCGAATGCAGGCCCAGACCTTCTCGTCCTGCGGTTCTCCCGGGTCGTCGGGGCCCTTTCTGATCACGTCCTGGACGTCGTACGCCAGACGGCGTGCCGCCTCGTTCACCTCGGACGCGCACAGCATGTGGATCGTCTTCTGCGCCACCCACATCCGGTCGATGGACTGCTTCGCCCGTGCTTCCCACTGCTCGTCGGCCAGTCGGTGGTGGTAGCGGTCCACGGCGACCCGCTCGGCCTCCTGCACCGCGGACAGAAAGTCGACGAGGTGGGTGACGCGTTCGTTGCGCCGCGCCTCGGCGCGTTCACGAGAACTCCGCCGCACCTCGGCCCGCTTTGAAGCGCGGCCCAACGAGTACTGGGCCAGGGTCGACACGAGGCCACCGAGCACAACGCCGATGAACGGCAGGAACGTTGTCGAAGTCACGGCTCACTGTGGCACCCGCACGGCAGGTGCCGCCGTTCTCCCCGATATGTCATGCGAGGCGTCTGCGCATGGTGTAGCGCTCCCGACTTGGTTACTCGGCGCCACCCGAGTGACGTCGGAGCCGTCGCCCGACGGCCAGGTGCCATCGGAGCTCACCGTCGTGCCATACGTCGGTGGGGGTGAGCCCGGCGGCGGTGGCGACCGCCGCGGACGCCCGATGCCCGGGATGGATGTGGGCGACGACGGCGTCCACCGGCTGCCGAGCGAGCCAGTCGACGAGTCCGCGGGCCGCTTCGGCGGCGATGCCCCTGCCCTGCCACGGCGCTCCCACCACCCAGGCGACCTCGGCGACGGTTCCGTGCCCGGAGGGGCTGACCGTCGCCTGGACGGTGCCCGTCAGACAGGACTCGGCACGGAGCCGGATCACCCAGTTCAGCCAGGTGACGGCCGGATCGGGAGAGCCCGCGGTGATGCGCCGGTAGCGCGAGCGCAGGGCCTGCGGGGTGTCCGGAGCACCGCCGATGAAGGTGTGCAGGGCCGGATCGGACAGCACGGCGGCCATCTCCTCGGCGTGCTCGACACGCAGCGGCAGCAGGTCCAGCCGTCCGGTGACGATGTCCTGGGCGGCGAGGGCGCTCACGCCACGACCCGGCCCGGCAACTCGTCGTAGTCCACTACCGCAGGCACGCGCGCCTTCCCGGCCCACGCTTCGTCACGTCGGCCTTGCTCGGTGATCCTCTCGGTCGATCCACCGGCAAGGTACGGCATTTCCGCCCCCCGAAGGCGCCGGATGCGGCTTCGCCGCGTGGGGCCGACCAGGCGTGTCATTGTTGAATCCCACTGATGACCGGTTGGCGCGAGGGGGAGAGCGTGCGGCTGTCGCGGGACCTCACCGGGTGGGCCTTCGTCGTGGAGGCGGAGGGTGCCCGGCATGCGGGTTCCGCCGGGTCAGGCACTCCCCGCTGACCGGCGACCATCCGGTGGCCGACCTGGTGGAACTCGTACCCGACCGCCTGAACACGGCCGAGGTACTGATGGCGGCGGAGCTGGAGCGCCGCAGCCGGGGGGTCCGCCGCTATCGGGCCCGACTGGCACCGTCGGCGCAGGCCATCGTGCTGGCCGGGTGAAGCGGTCGGCACACGGGACGCCGAGTGGCGCACAGGGGCCGGGAAGCGGACAATTTTCCTGTTCCTGGGCGGTCCCACAGGGGCACGGTGCCGGACACCGGAGGTGGCATGACGGATCCGCGAACCATCCTCACGCAGGCGCGCCAAGGCCCCGTACCACCGGACTGGCGCGTCTTCACCAAGAAGCGCGGAAAGGTCTCCGGCTTCTTTCGCGGGACCTCGGAGGATCCGAACCCGCTGCTGGTCATCACCCCGGAAGGGGCCATCGAGTACAAGGACGAACGCAAGCCGCTGACGATCGTCGATTTCCACGAGCTGACCGGCATCACACTGAAGGCGACCGCGAGCACCTCCTCCAGCAGTTCCTTCGCGACGCTCAGCGTATGGGTGGACCTCCATCACAGCGACGGCACGAAGACGAAGTGGCGGTCCACGTCCTTCGCCGACAACCTGCAAGCGGTCCAGGGATTCATCGAAGCCTACGGCGCTCACAAGGCACTTCAAGGACGCTACTGACGACGCGGCGCCGACCGCACGAGCTCTCGGCGGCTCGTGTTGCTAGGGCAGGTCGCGGCGCACCAGCGCCCGGGCGAACGGTTCTCCGGTGGTCCCGGCGTAGGCCATCCGCTCGCGTACCTCCCTGAGGGTGCGCGGACGGTAACCGGGCCCCCCGCAGCAGCTCTTGTGGAAACGCACACCGGCGTGCAGCAGCACGGACAGGGTGCGCCAGCCGGCTGCGTCCCGCCGCTTGGGCGCCGCGAAGGCGGAGCCGACGTGGATCAACGGCTCGGCGCAGCGCGGACAGACCCGGTCGTTGTCGTGGTGGCCGGGGTAGGGCTGCTTGTACGAGGCCCGGCAGGGCAGGCAGACGTACGAGGTCTTTCCATGAGCCATGGGGGAAGGGTAGAGCGACCACAGGCTCGGGCTCGACGGATTTCCGGGATGCCGGGCGGGCTCTTCATCGCAGGCGGGGCGGCGACCGCCGACCGTACTTGCTGCACAGCCGGTCACCCGGATTCGGCGGCGCGAGCGGGCTGCCGGCGGCGGTGACGGGACCCTGCATCCGTACGTCACCCGGGAACTCGTCCACCTCGGGGAGCTCCGCCGGTCGGCGCCGGTGGCCGGTGCCGACCGGCATGGCGGGAGGCCGGGGCCTTGCCCCATCGTGCAGAAAGGCGCGGCACGTGGTCCACCCAGGCCATGTCGGCCGTCGCGACGAGCGACTCGCCGGCCATGGTCGCGGGGGTCACACCGGTGAACGTCACGACGTCCCGGTGCAGATGCGACTGGTCGGCGTAGCCGCAGTCGGCCGCGACCCCGGCCGCCGCCTGGCCACCGGCCAGGCGCGTGGCGGCCCGGTCGAAGCGGACGAGCTTCACGGCGCGCTTGGGCGGCAGGCCGAGCTGCGCGTGGAAGCGGGACCACAGGCTTGCGGCTCCAGCCCAGCTCGTCGGCCAGCCTCTCGAGCCGCACCTGGCCGTGCCCGGCGACGATACGGTCCCAGGCCCGGGCCAGCTCCGGCTCGATGGCGGGCCCCGCGGCGGACAGCCGGGCGAGGGACGCTTCGACGAGCGCGAAGCGCCCCTCCGGCCCGGGTGCTGACCCACGCGGTCGGCGGCCGGCGCAGCGGTGGTTTCCTGCCGGACGGCGGGGTGAAAGTGACCGGCGCCCGGCTGTGTTCGGCGATCGACCCGGATCCGGCCGTGGCGTGTCTGGACCCGGAGACCCCTGGATCGTCACCGCATTTCGCGGAGTGGGAGACGGACCGGGAGACCGGCCGCAGTGCGGTCGACCTGAAGTGGTCCGCGCCGGGCACGGCCGCGCGCATCACTCCGGCCAAGCCGCTCTCCCTCCGCGACTCCAAGAAGCTGGCGCTCCGGATCTTCGTACCGCCGAACACGACCGGCACGAAGTTCGACGTGTCCGTCACCGACTCCTCCAACCGTCGGGTGACGCTGGGCTCGGTCCAGGTGAACGGGCTCCCGGGCTCCGCGAAGACCGCCTCGTACTGGGCCCAGGAGCTGCGCGTCCCGCTCTCCGCCGCGACTCGGGCCGGGCTCGATCTCAGACATGTCAAGTCCCTGGCGTTGACGCCCCGTTCGCAGTCCGGGCGGGCCTGGCTGATGGACGCCTGGGGCTGGGCGCCCGGCACAGCGGCGGTGAAGGCGGCCGCACTGCCGCGCGTCGACGTGGGCCGCACGATCGTCAAGGAGGGCGACTCGGGCACCCGCACCTACCGGATCCCGGTCGAGACCTCCGGGAAGGGCAGCGGGCAGGTCCGCGTGTACGTCCTCGACCCGGACGGCGGCCGGGCCGAGAACCGCCTCGTGACCGTACGGCCCGGCAGCAACGCGATCGACGTGCCGGTCCAGGTGAAGGGCGACACGGTCTACGGCGACGACGTGGAGCACGACATCGCCGTCAAGGCCGTCCGGGGTGCCGTCGTCGGCAAGCACCGGGGCGGGGTCACCGTCGAGAACGACGACCCCGAGCCGGTGATCACCCTGTCGCCGGTCGCGGACCGGGTGACCGAGGGGGAGACGCTGACCTGGCGGCTGTCCATGGACGCGCCCACGACGGTGGACATGTGGGAGCCGGTGCGGGTGCTTCCCGTCACCGAGGGCGCCGAGCGGTCCACCAAGGACGTGGACCCGCAATGGCTCGAGGACTCGTCCGGTGACGATTCCGGCCCCGAGCGGCCGCTGTCCGACGCGCACCTGTGGGTGTGGCTGAACATCCCCCCGGGGAGCACCAGCGTGGACTTCGTCGTGCCGACCGTCCAGGACCAGGTGTCCGAGCCGACCGAGTCGTTGCGCCTCGCGCTGACCGACCGCAACGCCGAGCCGCTGCCCGACAGGCCGGTGCTGACGGGGACGGTGCTCGACAAGCCGTAAGCCCGAGGTACGGGGGATCGTGAACACCCTCGTGTGCGGGGCCCGGCCTGCCCGGGCCCCGCACACGACGCGGACGGCTGCTGTACCTCGCCGTCGCCCCGATGCCTGCCCCCAGCAGCCGCCGGCCGTCTGTGACCGCTACGCGCCGGGGGGCGCCTGGACCGGCGCGATCGTCAGCCCGAGGCCCTGGCCCCGTCGGTTCTCGGCCGCTCAGTCCGCACGTGTTGCGGCCCGTGGGCGAGCAGCTCTGCCCAAGCCCGGGTCTGGTTTGCGTACGACGACCACGGTGCCGTTCACCGTCGGTGAGACCGGTGCCCGCCCGTGCCGGGGGGCGTTGCCGGATCAGCCTGTTCCGCGCCCGCGTTCGGCCTCGACACGTCCAACAGCTTCTCGACCAGCCTGCACACCCCCGGACCGGGCCCCGCATCAGATCGGGCGCCATGCTTTCGGGCCGCGCAGCCTGAGCGGTGCACGGCTGAGCGGCTGCCCTGTCCGCCGAGCCTCGTACGGGTCACCGCCCCGGTGACCCGTACGAGGCTGTGACGTGTCTCACCGGAACTCGCCCGCACCGCACGTCAGTTCCAGACGTGACCACAGATATGCGAACCCGGGTGCGAAACGGAGATCCGGACGCCTTCGCGGAACTCTTCGACGAGTGCGCCCGCGCGGTGTACAACCACGCCTTCCGGCTGACCGCCGACTGGTCGCTGGCCGAGGACGTGATGTCGACGACCTTCATGGAGGCGTGGCGGCGCCGGACCTCGGTCGAGGCCGAAGGCGGCTCGCTGCGGCCGTGGCTGCTGGGCATCGCAACCAACGTCGCCCGCTCCCACCACCGCAGCAACCGCCGCTACCGCAACGCGGCGAGCGCCGCGGCCGCCGCGCACGCCGCCGAGGAACGGGTCGAGGACCACGCAGAGGAGACCGCCGGACGCCTGGACGACCGGCGCCGTATCAACGCCACGCTCGCCGCCCTCAGCCTGCTCAAGCGCCCCGAGCGTGAGGTCCTGACGCTGTGCCTGTGGGAGGGGATGGAGTACGCCGAGGCGGCTCGCGCCCTGGGTATCCCGGTCGGCACCGTCCGCTCCCGCCTCTCCCGCGCCCGCGCCAAGCTGCGCAAGCTCACCGACGCGCAACTGCTCGGAGAAAAACGGGAACCCACCCGCACGAACCGGCAGATAACAGGTGATCGCGGATACGCGGTCCGGTCCGCACAGGAAGGAAACCGATGAACGCCAGCCCCTCCCACCGGCCCCACCCGGCCGAGTGGACGGAGACGCAGAGTCTGCTGCCCTCCGCCGAGCGGGATCTGCCGGCGGGCCGCCACCAGTTCCACAAGGAGCAGATGATGGCCCGGATCCACGAAGACCTCCGCACCTCCTCCCGTACGTCCGGTATTTCTCCGGTCGCGCCCGTGAAGCGCTCCAACCCGTTCCTGCGCCGTACGGTCCTCCTGCCCGCCGCGGCCTTCGCCCTGGCCGGCGCGGTCGTGGGCGGCCTCGCCCTCACCGGCGGTGAAACCGACGGCGGCAAGAACGCCCTGGGCACCCGCCCCGCACTGACCACCAGCATCGGCGTCGCCGACCCCAAGGGCGCCCCCCAGCTCCTCGAACGCATCTCCCTGGCCGCCGCCGACACCTCCGCCCCCACCCCGCGCAAGGGCCAGTACATCTACATCGCCTCGAAGACGGCCGACACCTACATCAAGACCGAGGGCGACAAGAGCGAGGTGGTCAGCGACGAGCTGCACTCCCGCCAGGTCTGGAACTCCCTCGACGGCAGGGACGGCTGGCTGATCGAGGCCGGCAAGACGAGCGACAAGGGAATCACCCTGAAGGGCGACACCCCGCTCACCGGCGCCTACGACGCCCTGGCCGCGCTGCCGACCGACCCCGACACGCTGCTCCAGCAGATCTACCGCCAGTCGGACGCCGTCCGGGACCCCGAAGTCCCGCGCGACCAGGCCGCCTTCGTCGCCATCGGCGATCTGCTGACCGCGAGCTACCCGCCCGCCGAGGTCGGTGCCGCCCTCTACAAGGCCGCGGCCAAGATACCCGGCGTCGTCGCGGTGAACGACGCGGTCGACGCCACGGGCCGGCACGGGGTCGCGATCGCGCGGGAGAACGACGGCGAGCGCATCGAGTGGATCTTCGACAAGAAGACGCTGCGGTTCCTCGGCGAGCGCATCGTGGTGGTCAAGGCCGCGGCGGACGATCCCCTCAAGGTCGGTACCGTCACGCACACCAGCGCGATCACCGAGCGCGCGGTCGTCGACGCCAACAAGCAGCTCCCCGGGCAGGCGAGCTGAATGCACGACAGAACCACGAGCGCCTCGCTGGCCGCCCTGCTGGTGGCGGGGCTGATGACGGGCGTCTCGGTGACGGCCACGGGCTCCGGCCTCGGCGTACGGACGCAGGACACCGCCACGGTCGCGGCGCCCGGCGGCTCCGCCCTCGGCGCGCGGACCGCGGGCTCCGCCTCCGCGGCCGGCCGGTACGTCACCCTCCTCACGGGCGACCGGGTCCGGCTGGACCCCCGGGGCCGGGTGACGGGCGTACGGCGGGCACCGGGCCGTGAGCACATCCCGGTGTCCGTGCGCGGCGTCGGAGGCGATCAGTACGTCGTTCCCGCCGACGCCGCCGCCCTGATCGCCCAAGGCGTCCTGGACATGCGGCTGTTCGACGTCAGCGGCCTGACACGCGCCGGCTACGACGACACCCGGCGCGGCACGCTCCCGCTGATCGTGTCGTACGAAGGCGAGTCCGCCCAGCGCAGAAGTACGCAGAAGTCACTGGTCGCGGACGCGGACGCCACCGTGCGCCGGGAGCTGCCCAGCGTGGCGGGCGCCGCGATCACCGTCCCCAAGGGCGGGGCCGACGACATGTGGCAGGCCCTCACCGAGGAGCAGGGAGTCGCACGGGTCTGGCTGGACGGCCGCTTCAAGGCGCCGGCGGACATAGACGGCGCAAGGGCCGGGGAGACGGGCAGCGGCCTCGCGCAGATCGGCGCCCCGGCCGCCTGGGCGGCCGGATACGACGGCAAGGGCGTCAAGGTCGCCGTCCTGGACACCGGCGTCGACACCACACACCCGGACCTCGCCTCGGCGGTGACGGTGTCGAAGGACTTCACCGGCAGTGGCAGCACCGACGACAAGGTCGGCCACGGCACGCATGTCGCAGCGACGCTGGCGGGCTCGGGCGCACGGTCCGACGACGGGGAGCTCGGCCGGTACAAGGGCGTCGCGCCCGGTGCCGGGATCCTCAACGCCAAGGTGCTGGACGACAGCGGCGAGGGCAGCGACTCCAGCGTCATCGCCGGCCTGGAGTGGGCCGCCGGGCAGGGCGCCAGGGTGGCCAACCTCAGCCTGGGCCAGGACGACACCCCCAGGGAGGACCCGGTCGAGGCGGCGGTGAACGCCCTCTCGAAGAGCACCGGCATGCTCACCGTCGCCGCAGCCGGCAACGAGGGACCCGACGCGGGAACCGTCGGCTCCCCGGGGGCCGCGGAATCGGCGCTCACGGTGGGCGCCGTCGACGGCGAGGACCGGCTCGCCGACTTCTCCAGCACCGGCCCGACCGCCGACAGCGCGCTGAAACCGGACCTCACGGCGCCGGGTGTGGACATCGTCTCGGCGAAGGCGACGCACGGTTACCTGGGCGACCCGGTGGCCGACGGCTATGTCTCGATGTCCGGTACGTCGATGGCGACACCGCACGCGGCGGGGGCGGCCGCGATCCTCGCCCAGCGGCACCCCGACTGGACCGGCGCACGGATCAAGCAGGCGCTGACCGCGTCCACCACCCCGACCACCGGCGCGACGGGCTACCAGCAGGGGACGGGCCGGGTCGACGTGTCCCGGGCACTTCAGGGGGCGGTGGCGAGCGAACAGACCTCCGTGTCCTTCGGCAAGCAGCTGTGGCCCCACACCGACGACCGGCCGGTCACCCGGCACATCACCTACCGCAACGACGGCGACCACCCCGTCACCCTGGACCTGACGGCCACCACGACCGGCCCCGGAGGCAGCACGGCTCCCGAAGGCCTGTTCACGCTGAGCACCACAGAGCTCACCGTCCCGGCGGGCGGCACCGCCGGCGTCGACCTCACCGCGGACACCCGCGTCGAGGCGGCGGACGGCGCCTACTCGGGCACGCTGGTCGCCACCGCGCGGAGCGGCGCCGACCCCGCTGCCGTACGGACCGCCTTCGGCGTCGTACGCGAGGCCGAGTCGTACGACCTCACGCTGAGGTTCCTCGACCGCGGCGGCAAGCCCGTGAGCGCTCCGCTGACCGAGATCCTCGGGTACTCGGGCACGTACTGGACCACGAACCTCAGGGACTCCGAGCAGATCTCCAAGGGCGTGTACCGGGTGCGGGTCCCGCGCGGCGACTACGTCGTGGACACCGTGATGGACGACGCCGGGGGTACCTCCGCGCTGGTCCGGCCGCGGCTCTCGCTGACCGGGGACACCACGGTCGTCTTCGACGCGCGCAAGGCGAAGCCGGTCCGGATCACCGCGCCGCAGGGCGCGAAGATGTCCGACGGCCAGCTCAACCTCGCCGTGGGCACCGGGGACACCGGAAGCGAAGCGCACAACAGCACCCTGTTCTGGGGAACCTTCAACAACCTGCGCACCGCGACCCTGGGGCCGGCCGCCCCGGCCGGGAGGCTCAGCACGCAGCTCGGCGGCCTGTGGCAGAAGGGCAGCACCACCTACCACCTGCTCCACAACCTGCCCGACCGCTTCCCCACCGGTTATCGGCACACCACGCGCATGAACGAACTGGCCCTGCTGAAGAGGAACTTCGGCTCGTCCGTCGCCCACAGCAAGGGCACCGTCAACGTCCTGTGGAGCGGCCCCACCCTGTCGCTGGGCACGGTGAGCGCCCCCTTCCCGCTGCCGACGACCGCGAAGATCTACGTCACCACGCCCAAGGGCTTCACGTGGACGGCCAACCTGGGCCAGCGAAACGCCTCCGGAGACGACGACGTCTTCTACGGCACGGAGAGCGCGAGGTCGTACCGAGCGGGCCGGACCTACGCGGCGACGTACAACGTCGGCGTCTTCAGCCCGATCACCGGCGGCCCGTACGGCGCACAGCGCGAGGGCGACACCCTCGACCTGTGCGTCCCCGACCTCGCCGACGGGAGCGGACACCCCGCCTCCTCCACAGCGAAACGCCACACCACGGTGACCGCGGACGGCAGCACCCTGCTCGACAACGACGGCGACCTCTGCCAGACCGTGGAGAAGCTCCCGTCCGTCCCGGCCCGCTACACGATCCGGACGAACCTGACCCGCCCGCCAGGCGTGGCCACGACCACGAGCCGCCTGACAGCGGCCTGGACCTTCACGTCCAGCCCGTCCGACTCCGGCTCACTGCCCCTCTCCACGGTCCGCTTCCACCCGAAGCTGACCCCGACCGGCACGGCCCCCGCAGGCCGCCGCACCACGATCCCCCTCTCCCTCCAAGGCCCGGCGGCCACCGGCCTGAAATCCCTGACGGTGAAGGTCTCCTACGACGCCGGCAAGACCTGGTCCCCCGCCCCGGTGACCACCACCCACGGCAAAAGGACCCTCACCCTGACCCATCCGGAAAACGCCCGCTCGGTCTCCCTCGAATCCACCCTGACCGACACCACCGGCAACACCTACGCGGTGACGATCCTGGAGGCATACCGCCTGACCTGAAGTGGCACGGCGCCTGAAATGGCCAAGGGCCGGCCTTGAAGGAGACCCCTCTTGAGCTGGCCCTTATCCCTGTGCCTCGCAGGATTCGAACCTGCGACACCGCTTCAGGAATTCGATCCGTTCGATCCGGGCCCGCTGCGGCTGCTGCCATCGACTGGAAGGACGGTCCCACAGAGTCACTGGTGTGCGTCCATGCCCGGTGTCGTTGACGTCGGTCGTGGATGGCAGAGGCCGCCGCTATTGGGACGCCGTCGTCTTGAGCCAGTCGTCGACGGTGACGACATCCGCCCACTGCGGAAAGAGTCGCTCGATGAGGACCCGGTGCACCTCTGGGTCGGTGTCCAGACAGGCGTCGGAGAGGACGGTGAGGCCGAAGTCCAAGTCGTTCGCGTGGCACAGGGTGGACAGCACCACAGCGCTGGTGGCGATGCCGGTGAGCACGAGGTTCTCGATACCGCGTGCCCTCAGAACCACGTCGAGATCGCTGCCCGAGAACGCGCTCGCCCGTCTCTTGGTGACCACCACGTCGCCCGGCCGGGGCGCGACCTCGGGGTGGATCTCGGTACCCGGGGCGCCCTCGATACAGAGGCCCGCCTGTGCCATGGCAGTGAGTGCCCTGTTGCGGGTGCCGACTTCCGGGAAGCCGGGACGTAACGAGATGACCACGTAGATCACGGGGATATCAGCCGCCCGGGCTCCGTCGATCGCCCTGCGCAGACGTGGCAGGTATCCGGAGCCGTCGTCGGCGATGTCCACGATGGCCTGTTGGACGTCCATCACGAGAAGAGCGTTGCTCATGTCGTCTCCGGTTACGAAGTCGGTTCGGCGTTGAAGCGGGCCGGGTTCTCCGCGCCTCCGGGCAGGTTGGTGGTGCGTCTGTCGGGCAGGATAGGACGGGCACAGACGGTCAGCCGGCAGTTCGTGCGATGAGTGTGAACGACGCGGTTGAGGTTGAGACGAAGTCACGTCCCCCACTCGTACGGCCACGGCTCCCCGGACCGGGGCCACAGCAGCACGAGTGGGGCGAAGCAGCGTGAAGGCGCTCGCCACCGCGACTCGACTCAAGAGGGTGTGCGGGGCTTCGTCGTGTCAGCGGACACCCACTGTGAACAGCAAACGAGTTGCCGGGGTGCCGTACAGGTGCTCGATCTGGCGCTCGGCGCGAGGGCATGCAGCCATCATTCCGTTCGGCGTCTCGTATGTGCTGGTCGGCTGTTCCGAGCAGTCCTCCTGACCATGCCACGAACATCCGCCCCGCCTCCCCACCGTGCCCTCGCGGTGCAGTTTCGCGTCGTATGGGTGCTTCACGATGGGCACGAGAGCTCCTGAAGGGCTTAAGGGCGACGGCTCAACCGTAACGAGAGCCGACGGCTGAGAACAGGACGCTCCGTGAACATGAGGCGGGCTACCCGCCAGGGGGAGAGCCGAGTCGTGGGATTGTCGATCCTCGCTCTCGGCTTGGGAAGCTGTGGGTACTTGCGGACGATTCGGGCGCTGAAGCTGTGGCGTCGAGGAGGTGATCGTTGACCGCACTCCCTTCCCGGGGCCGTCCGGGACGCCGGACTGCTAGCGTCCGGCACCATGTGGGCTCAAGAGATCGTGGCCGGCCGACCGGCTTGGCGCCACGTCCCTTCCGGTGTGGTCTTCCGGGCCGTTCCCGGTGGGACGTTCCGGATGGGCTTGTCCGACGCGGAACTGGAGGCGGTTCGTGCCATCGAGCGGGCCGACGGCGCCGATGACGACCTCGAAGCTTTCTTCGCCGGTGCCACCCGGGCCCGGCCGGTGCGAGAAGTGCAGGTCGAGCCGTTTCTGATCGCCCGGCATCCGCTCACGGTGGCGCAAGTACGGCATTGGCTGCCCGAGTACGAGGACAGCTTCGCCGAATCGGCCTCGAGCACGGCCCGGCTGGAGGACGACTTGGACGACCTGCTCGGAGCATTGCCGTTCCGGCTGCCCAGCGAGGCGGAGTGGGAGTATGCGGCCCGGGCGGGCACGACCACCCTGACTTTCCGCGGAGACGGGAGGCCGGACGAGGATCAGGTGCTCGATGACTTCGCCGACGAGGAGCGCACGGCCGCGGCGGAGAACGCTTTCGGGCTGGCAGCGATGGGATCGGCGAACGAAATCTGCGCCGACGTGTGGGTACCCCATTTCACGGACGCACCTGCGAACGCACGCCCCCGCACCGGGGACGGTCCGCGGGTGGCGCGCGGAGGCGGCGGAGACCTCCATCCCTGGCAGGGCTGCGACGAGTGGCTGCTGTTGCTCTCCGCTACTCGTGACGCGGTCCAGGACTTCACTGCGATCCGCCCGGCAGCACCTGTGCCGACCAGTGCGGCATCGGCGAGTGGCCGCCAGCGTTGATGTCAGAAGCACATATCAAAGGCCCCGGACCATGATCGGTCCGGGGCCGTTCGGCTGGTGCCCCCGGCAGGATTCGAACCTGCGACACCCGCTTTAGGAGTGGGATCGAATCCTTGCCGGGTGGTGCCCGGCGCTGCCACGCGGTGCTGTTTCCCCTGGTCAGGAGGGCGCGGCGAGCCACTTGGTCCGGCTAATGCCGCCCTGTGCCGGACAGTCCGCTCACGCATCGCTCACGCACTGCCGACTGCTGAGCAGCGCGTGGGTCAGATCTGGCCGAGGTCGATCTCCACCGCGAAGGGGGCCGCTGCCTTGAGGACGCCGGTGAACACGTCTCCGTCCCGGTAGGTCTTCGTCGCGGGGTCCAGAACGTAGGTGTACACGAGAGGTACGCCTGTCGCGGCCTGCTCGATCCGCCAGTAGAAGCCGATGCCTGCCTTGGCGTACTGGTCGACCTTCACGATCCGGTCGGTGGTCTCCGAGCCCGGCGACACCACCTCCGCGACCAGCAGCACGTGCTCAGGGCGGGTCGGGGTGATGTCGATCGTGTCTGCGCGGTACACGACGACGTCCGGGCGGCGATTGGTGAGCGGGACATCCTGGAGCCGGACGTCGAAGTCCGTGTCGGCGTTCCACTCCGGGCCCGCGGCGGCATCCAGAGCGTTCGCCAGAATCCGCGCCAGCCGGTTGTGCCGCTTGGACGCACTCGGACTCACGACGACCATCCCGTCCACGACCTCGATACCGGCGCACTGCTCCTCGGACCAGGAGTCGTACTCCTCCGCCGTGATCTGCTCATGCATCCACGCCGGGGCCACCATCTCGGCCGTCATGAAGCACCTCCCGGACACTGTGCCGCGGGCCCGATCCCGCTGGGTTCAGCGTACTGTCTGCCCCGTCAGCACGCCGATGCCGCTCCCACCCCCCCGTCGGCCGGCATCCGCCGCCAAAACTGTTGGGCACTCCGCGGGGCCTGCTTGATGAAGCCCTTGCGCGGAGCTGCGTGATCGTGGATCGCGGTTCGTCTCATGCCCGGCCGGCCAGCGTCGTCATCCCAGGTCGCGGAGCCCTCACCTGCGCCGTAGAACGGTCGTATGAGGCTTCGGCCGCCTGTGGAGCCGATGCCGGCGAAAGTCCGCGACAGCGTGCCCGCGCCGGGGGGCGCTGCCTGATGGACCCAACGTGCTCGTTGTCAGGCTGCGGCGACCGTGTCCTCAGCTGACCTGCGCATCGCGATGATCCGCGCGGTCACTCCGGTTTGGCCGTGATCACCGCTGTCTCTCCCGGCGCCGCGACGCTTGCCGTGCCGTCGGCTGTGACGAAGGGCTCCTGACCGGGCTGCTGTGCGCCGACGCATGCGAGAGTGAGCGTGGCGGTCACGGCCAGGACGACAACGGCGGCTCCCGAGAGCAGGAAGGCGTTTTCGACTCCGGCGAGGGTGATGGTGGTCGAGGCCACAAAGGGGGAGATCGCCAGGGCTCCTGCCACCCCGGCCTCCCACAGGCCGAGCGCCTTCGCCAGATGATGGCTCGGTATGCGCTGCTGCACCAGTGCGATCAAGGGAATGTCCGTCAGGGCCGAGGCCAGCCCTGTGGCGGTCAGGAGAACGGCCGCCACAGCATGGGAAGTGACCGTTCCCAGTGGAGCCCGGAAGATCCCGAGCAGGGCCCACGCCAGCACCGCGGCCAGTGCGAGTCTGCGGATGCGCAGGCCGGCCAGGAGCAGCGCGCCCACCACTTCGGCGACCCCGGCGACGCCGAGCAGCAGGCCGTACTGGCCGCCCTGTCCCACGACCGTGACCAGCCCGACGGTCAGGAAACCGTTGGTCAGGGCGAGGGCGAGCACGAAGGTCACGATGACGACGAGTACATCGGGAGCGCCCCGCACTGCCCTCAGCCCGGCGCTGAGATCGGACCACAGCTCGGTCTGCCCGCTGGTCGCGGCGGGGCGGGTCACGCGGATGGCTGCCACGGCGACCGCCGAGCCCAGGAAGGTCAGCCCGTTCACCACCAGCACCGACTGCAGCGAGCCGAAGGCCAGCAGCGGCGCCAGCATGAGCGGGCCGACGAAGAAGGCGGCTCGGAAGGCGACTTGCAGCAGTCCGTTGGCCTGCTGGAGGCGGTCGTCCGGCACGATCTGCGGAACGATGGCGTTGCGGGCCGGGGCGAACGGGGCGCCGATCAGCGCCAGCAAGGCCGTGGTCGCCACGAGCAGGGGCAGGTTCAGCAGGTTGAGGGAGAGCAGGACCGAAGCCACAGCCACCACGGCGACCCGGGCCAGGTCGGTGGCGATCATCAGCTTCCGGCGGTCGCGGCGGTCGGCGTACGAGGCGACGACGAAGGTGGCCACAAACGCGGGCGCGAACGCGGCAACGCTGACCAGGGCGACGGCCGTGGGGTCCTTCGTCAGTGACCAGGCCAGCCAGGCGGTCGCGGCGGTGTACAGGCCGTCGCCGAAGCGCGAGATGCCCTGACCGGCGAAGAGAAGCAGGAAGTTGCGGTCCTTCAGCAGTGACATGCGGCCACTGTCGGGTTCCGTCCGGGGCCTGATCCACTTATTAGGCAGATGGCTAATCAGTCGGCATCCGTCACCTCACCGTCGCCATGCAGGAAGCTTTCCAGGCTGGGGGTCAGGCCCGCCACCTGTCCGGGCGCAAGCCGGTACAGGACGTAATAGCCCTCGCGGCTGCGCTCCAGCAGGCCCGCGTCCGCCAGCACCCGCAGGTGCTTGGACAGGGCGGCCTCGCTGACTCCGACGAGCGGGGCCAACTCCTGGGTGCTGCGCGGGCGTTCGGCGAGCAGTCGCAGGGCGCGCAGCCGGGTGTCATCGGCGAGCGCGCGAAGTGTGCCGACGAGCCTGGTCGGTGGAATCCGCGGGCGGGCTTCCCGGACGATCGAGGAGACGGGGAAGACGAGCCCGAGGGGCCACGGACCGTCGCAGTTGACGCGTACGTGCGGCCACACGTAGGCGCTGGGGGCGAGGACGAGTGTGTCGTCCGGGCCGATGGCGACCTCGTGGTCGTGCGGCCGCTCCAGCCAGAAGCGTTCGGCCTGCGGATCGCTGCGCACCTCCGGCCACAGGCCGCGGAGCATCCCGTACAGGCCGCGCTGCTCGATCTGGTGTCCGGCCTCACTGACACCGGCGGCGAGTTCGGGTTCGATCCGGGCCCATTCCTCCTCGAACGCCTCCCGCCAGTAGCGCTCCAGCATGCTCAGGAACCGTTCGAGCAGGGCGCGGGGATCGTCGAGGAGCATCGCGGCCATCGCTTCGTCGCTTTCCCGTGCGACTCGCTCCCGCACCAGGCCGCGTACCTCCGGTTCGTCCAGCACGCGCGGATCCCTGCCCTTGCCGCCGCCCGGCCAGGGCGTGAGCAGGGGGACGGCGAACTCCAGGCGGACCAGTTCCGGATCCGCCCCGCGCAAGCCGGCCAGTTCGTCTTCGAAGTCCGTCAGCCCGCCGGTCGGCTGCGGAAAGAGGAACTCGGGGAAGTACGAGCGCACCGCGTAGGAGAACGCCTCGATCTCACGCTTCAGCGCCGGGGACAGCTTGCGCATCGCACGCACCCAGCCGTGCTGGACGGGGTGGTGCTTGGGCTCCACCAGCACATGGAGACTCAGTACGGCTTCCATCGTCGGCGAGTAGGCGAACCCCACCCGCTCCGCACCGCCGGCCGGGACCCGGAACACGATCGTCATGACCCGTCATCCTTGCCTCACGGCGACCGCGACGGGAACCGCGCCGCGCCGCAAGCGGCAGGGCCGACCAGAAGGACATCCAGGAGATGCTCGGCCACTCGCCGATCACCATCACGGCCGACACGTACACGAGCCTGTTCCCCGAGGCCGGCCTAGCCATCGCCGAGGCCGCGGCGCGGCTCGTACCGCGCGCCCGCGCCACTTCCGAGAACACCCCTCCCACAGAGGAGCCAGAGCCCGCCGACGCGGAAAAGCCCGACACGGAATCCGTGCAGAACGGTGCTGATCCGTCGGGAGACATTCGGGAGATCAACTCCCCATCCGCTCACGCAAACGGCCCCGGACGAGCAGTCCGAGGCCGATTAGAAGCCCTCCCCGGGTAGAAATCCCAGGTCAGAGTGTCAACACGTTGTGCCCCCGGCAGGATTCGAACCTGCGACACCCGCTTTAGGAGAGCGGTGCTCTATCCCCTGAGCTACGAAGGCAGTGGCATCGGACGCAAGCAGCGTCATGCCTGTGGTCTGGGAGGACCACAGGCGTCAGCGTACCGGATGCTGGTCGGGCGGGTGTGGGGGTCACGTCAGAGGGTGGGCCGGGCCGGTGGGGGTTCAGGACGGTGGGACGTGCGTGAAGCGCGCTGCCGTGTGGAAGTCCGTCTGGATGCGCGTCGCCGTCGCCGTCAGTTCCGGGAGGAGGTCCGTCACGCACTCCCGCGGGGTGCGGCGGCTGGCGTGCAGGGCTGTGTTCAGGGCCGCCACCACCCGGCCCGACCGGTCGCGGATCGGGACCGCGATCGAGCGGAGGCCCTCTTCCAGCTCCTCGTCCACCAGGGCGTATCCCTCGGAGCGGACCGAGGCCAGGGCCCCGTCGTCACGGGTGTCCGCCAGGAGGACCCTGCCCAGTGCCGTCGCGCAGGCGGGCAAGCGTGTGCCCACCGTGATGTTCACGCTCATCACCCGGGCCGTGGTCACCCGGGCCGTGAACTGGATCTCCTCGCCGGAGTCCGACAGCACCGCCAGTGACGTCGACTCGTGGATGCGGGACGTCAGGTCGGCCAGGTGGGGCTGGGCGATCTCGGACAGAGTGGTGCGGGACAGGGGCGGGAAGCCGAGGGAGAGGACCCGGGGGGTCGGTGTGAAGGTGCGGCCGGCCGGGGCCACCAGGCCCAGGTGTTCGTAGGTGATCAGGGCCCGGCGGGCCGTCGCCCGGGCCAGGCCCGTCGCCCGGGCCACCTCCGTCAGGGTCAGCCCCTCCCTGCCCTCGCCGAAGGCCGTGAGGACGGTCAGTCCCCGGGCCAGCGACTCGATGAACTCGCGGCCCAGTTGCTGCTTGGACGCCCCCGTCCAGAGCGCCAGGTCCGCGGGGGGCGGGCCGGGCTCGGGGGGCGGGGTGTCGCGCAGTTCGCGTTCCATCGCCTCGACCGTGGACCGCAGCCTCGGGAGGAGGGTCGTGCGCAGGTTGTGCGCGGTGTGGCGGCTCGTGTGGCTGACCACGCTCGCCACGCCCGCGATCCGGCCGTCCGCTCCCGGGGTGCGGATCGGTACCGAGATCGCCACCAGACCCGGCTCGATCAACTGGTCGTCCACGGACCAGCCGTTGGCGGACGCCTCTTCCGTGCGGCGGACGAAGGCGTCTTCGTCGTCCCGCAGGTCCGGTGTGTGGGTCCGTGGCGGTACGGCCGTGAAGGACAGGTCCCTCGGGTCCGCCGCCCGGCGGTCCCGCCAGCGCTGCCACTCCGCGGCCGTCCACTCCGTCGCGAACAGCGGCCCGGGGGCGGTGCGTTCGGCCGGGAGCAGGTCGCCGATGCGGAAGCTGAGGGACATCGCGCGGCGGCGGGTCGCCTGGTGGATGAAGCGGATGCCGTCCTGGTCGGCGACCGCGAGGGAGACGGACTCGTCCAGTTCGTCGGCCAGGGCGTCCGCGTGCGGTGAGAGCAGAGCGGGGAGGCGCAGGGCGGACAGGTAGGCGTTGCCCAGTTCCATCAGGCGGGGGGACAGGTGGACGTCCCGGCCGTCGAGGCGGACGTAACCCATGCGGGCGAGGGTGGCCGTGATGCGGTCGATCGTGGAGCGGGCGAGTCCGGCGGCGCGTTCCAGGCCGCTCAGGCTCAGCGTGCCGTTCGCCTCCGTCAGTTCCCGCAGCACCGCGATGCCCCGGATGAGGGGAGCGACCGCCTCCGCGGGGGCGCTCCCACCGGTGCCGGACCCGGACCCGGCACCGACGAGGGCAGCAGTCCCCTCGGCCGGCGGTGCCTTGTGGTCGGCCTCGTCGGCTTCGTCGGCCGTCGGGGCGGACTCCTCCGGAGTCGTCTCGGGCATGGGCTTCGCTGGCATCAGTTCTCCGGTACGGCAGTCGCTACGACCGTGACAGCCGGCAGGCCGCTGCGGCCGCGACGGCCGCGACGACCGCGACGGCCGCGACGGCCGCGACGGTCGCGACGACCGCGACGGTCGCGGTCACGCCCACCGTAATCCGGAAAGGGTGACCGGGTGACCGGTGACCGGGTGGTGACCAGGTGGCCGCGTGATCGGGTGGCCGGGAGCCGGCGCCGGCCGATGACTGTCCCCCCCGATCGCTGCTCGCTGCTCGCTGCTCGCCCGAGCCACCCCGCCCCTACCCCAC
>NZ_WWIC01000072.1:0-230 GCF_009872555.1 Streptomyces sp. SID5643 | reverse complement strand
GTGCCGTCCTCGGCCAACACCGTGCGCAACGCCGGGTCGTCCACCGAGCGGGCCTTGGCGAGCGGACCGCGCGCGCCGGGGGGCGCCTCGCGATACATCTGCCGGACCGCCCTAACCAGCGACGCGCCCTCGGCGAGCAGCGCCACGCCCAGCACCGCGTAGCCCACGAGATAGTCGCTCGGGCTCTCGCTCGACGTCTCGCGCAGCGCGTGCAGGCCCTGGTAGAAGGA
>NZ_WWIC01000071.1:0-10697 GCF_009872555.1 Streptomyces sp. SID5643 | reverse complement strand
ATGGCCGCGGAGGCCGGGCAGCTCCAGCTCAACGCCTTCGAGCCGATCATCCTGCACTCCCTGTCGGAGTCCATCACGCATCTGCGTGCGGCGTGCCTGACCCTGGCCGAGCGCTGTGTGTCGGGCATCACCGCCAACACCGAGGCACTGCGCGCGAGCGTGGAGAACTCCATCGGCCTGGTCACCGCCCTCAACCCGCACATCGGCTACACCGCGGCCACCGACATCGCCAAGGAGGCCCTCGCCACCGGCCGGGGCGTCGCCGAACTCGTCCTGGAAAAGGGCCTGCTCCCCGCCGAGACCCTCACCGCCCTGCTACGCCCCGAGGTCGTCGCGGGCAGTGGCCAGGCCATGGCCTGAGCTGCGCGTGGGACCGGCCGTGCCTCCTGGCCGTCCAACGCGGGTGCGGTTCGCCGTCGCAAGGGTTGCCGCATCGGCATCCGCCGTATAAGTTTCAGGCTGGAACTGAAACAATTGTCGTCTGGCTGGAGCGGCCATGGAGCCGTCTGGCTGAAGCGGCCAGGACGAGATGCACGCCACGAAGAGGGGACGCCGATGACTTCCACGCCGAGTCGAGCGCTGGCCAACTACCCCAACAGGTTCGACCCCGCAGCGCTCGATTCCCTGCCTGAGCGCATGCAGTCCACCGTCAAGCGCCGAAACAACGTGCTGGGCCCTGGCTACGCACTGAACTACCGGGAGCCGGTCGAGTTCGTCTCGGGGCGAGGTGCTCACCTGTTCGACCGGGAGGGCAACGACTACCTTGACGCGTACAACAACGTGCCGTGTGTCGGTCACGCACACCCGCACGTGGTCGAGGCGGTGTCCCGTCAGATGGCGGCCGTCAACACCAACACGCGCTATGTGCAGGAGTCACTCGTCGACTACGCCGAGCGCCTGCTCGCGACGATGCCCGAAGCGCTCTCCAGGGTCAGCTTCGCGTGCAGCGGGTCGGAGGCGAACGACCTGGCCATGCGCGTGGCCCGCTTCCACACGGGCGGCGAGGGCATCGTGGTGACGCGCTGGGCCTACCACGGTCTCACGCGCGAGGTGGCGAGCTTCTCGCCGACTCTCGGCGCCGGGTCACCGCTCGGGCCGAACGTGCGGGTCATCGATGCCCCCGATCCGCGACTCGTCCCGCCGGGTTCATCGCTTCCCGACCACATGCGAAGCCAGGTGCGCGGGGCGATCCAGGACCTCGAACGCCACGGTTACCGGCTCGCGGCGCTGATCACCGACTGCGCCCACTCCAGCGACGGCCTCTTCACCGACCCCGTCGGTTACCTGCGTGACATGGTCGAGGAGGTGCACGCCGCGGGCGGCGTCTACATCGCCGACGAGGTCCAGTCGGGATTCGCCCGACTCGGAGAGTCGATGTGGGGGTTCAGCCGCCATGGGGTGCTCCCGGACATCGTCACGATGGGCAAGCCCATGGGCAACGGCATGCCGATCTCCGGCGTGGTGTTCAGGCCCGAGGTGTGCGAAGAGTTCGGGCGGAACGTCCGCTACTTCAACACCTTCGCCGGCAGTTCGATCGCGGTTGCCGCCGGTGCCGCGGTGCTGGACGTCTTCGAAGCGGAGAACGTGCAGCAGCGAGTTCTCGACAACGGCAGCGCGCTTCGAGTCGGCCTCGAGGAGATCACTCGCGAGTCTCCCCACGTCGCTGAGGTCCGCGGCAGCGGCCTGTACGTGGGCGTCGACATCGTGAAGGACCGGGAGTCGCTGGAGCCCGATCGTGTCCGCGCCGACGACGTCATCAACGACATGCGCGAGCGTCGCATCCTCATCAGCGGCACCGGCGAAGCAGTCAACGTGCTCAAGATCCGACCCCCGTTGGCCTTCGACTCGGCCGACGTGACGCGCTTCCTCGAAACCTTCGCCGAGATCGCCGGGACGCGCCTCTAGCAGGCTGAGAGCCGAAGGGACCGAACAGTGAACACCTCGCCGCCCGCACGTACCACCCAGCAGTTGTTCGAGGAGAGCGGCCTGGCGTCGTCCCACGAACCCATCGAGATGAACGAGGTGGATGCCCTCCTCGCCCGGCACTACCGGCTGAGCGGCCGTCTCGAGCGGCTGGCGACCGAGAAGGACGACACGTTCCGGCTGCGGACCGGATCAGCCGACCACCTCGTCAAAGTGTCCCCGCCCGACGAGCCGGCAGCCGTCGTAGCCCTTCAGACGGCTGTGATGCGTCACCTCGAAACCGAAGCTCCTCATCTCCCCGTCCAACGGGTCGAGAAGACCATTGAGGGCATCGACAACGTACCGGTCGAGACGAAGGAAGACGGGATTCGCGTCCTGCGCGTCCTCGACTTCGTCGAAGGTGCCGTACTGGCGCGAACGGACCCCGAGCCCCACCAGTTCGCCAAAGCCGGGCACATGCTCGGGCAAGTGGATCTGGCCCTGCGGTCGTTCAGGCATCCGGCGGACGACCGGCGCCTCGTCTGGGACCTCCGGTACTTCGACCGGCTGCGGGAGCTCATCGACCACACCCCGGGTGCCGCACACCGCCGGCTGGCTCAAGAGGTGTTCCGCCTGTTCCGCGGGACCGTCGTTCCGAGGCTGGATGATCTCGAGACCCAAGTGATCCATGGTGACTACAGCCCCTACAACGTCCTCGTGGATCCGCGGGCGGACGGCTTCGTCACCGGAGTGATCGACTTCGGTGACACGATGCGCAGTGCTTTGATCTTCGATCCGGCTGTGTCTGTCGCGAACCTCCTCGGCCGGACGGCATCGGATCCCTGGCGCGAGGCATGCAGCTTCGTCGCGGGATACGAGCGGGCCCGGCCGATCAAGGACACCGAACTCCCGCTCCTGCCTGTCGCGGCGCTGGCACGCCTGACACTGCGCGCGCTGGTGACCCACTGGCGCGCCGAGCGGGTGCCGGAACGTCGCGACTATCTGCTGGAGCACGCCAGAGACGACTGGGTCAACGTGGAGCAGGGCATGGCCGTCGCCCCGCAGGAGGTCGTGGACCGCATGCTGAACACCCGCCATGACACGCCGTGAGCTGCGCGGTGCCCCGCGGACAGTCGGCAGGTCCGGTCAAGACCACTGGTTCGGGTCGCGTACGGTCTCGCTAAGGTCATGAGGTGAGCAGCATCAACCCCACACCACGCGACTACAACAAGGCACGTGTCCTTGACGTGGTTCTCTCCCGTGCGCCGTTGACCCGGAACAAGCTCATCGAGCTCACGGGGCTGAGCAAGGCGACGGTGTCACGGGCCGTCGAGGACCTGCGCTCCGACGGGTTCGTCGTGGACGGGGGAGTCGACGCCGTCGCAGGGCGTGGCCGTCGGTCGACCTACCTCGATGTCCCCGAGACGGCCGGACACGTCGTGGGGGTCGGCTTCGGCGCCGTGACCAGTGGCGTGCTGGTGACCGACCTGCGCGGCCGTGAGATCGGACAAGTGGTCGTCCCGACGGTCGATCACCACGACGTCCCCGCTGCCGGCCGGTGGCTGGCCGACCTGATCACGCAGACCAGCGCATCCGCACGCGGGCCCCTGCGCCGGATCGTCGTGGCACTGCCCGCTCATGTCCGCGACGGCGCCGAGGTGTTCCGGCCTGCCGGTCCGATGAAGATCTTCACCGGCCGCGAGCTCCACGGAATCGTCGAGGAGCTCGTCGACGCTCCGGTGACCTTCGACAGCGACGCGAACGCCTCCTTGCTCCAGGTGCTCACGGACGACGCGAGCATCCAGAACGCCGCCCTGTTCAGCGTCAGCAGCACCCTGAACTTCGCCATCTGTACGGACCGGGAACTGGCTCGGGGACGTACCCCCGCGTTCGGTGACATCGGTGCCCTCTCCTCGGGCGTCGTCGACCGCACCCTCAACGGGCTGCTGAGCACCGCGGGGCTTGCGAAGTTCGCTCGCGAACAGGGTTGGGACACGGAGCGCGTCGAGGAGTTGTGGCTCACGTCCCAGGACCATCGGGCCCGTGCGGAGACACTCAAGGCGTTCACGACGGCGGTCACGACCGCCGTGAGCACCGTGGCCGTGACCCTCGACCCAGAAGCCGTGTACTTCGTCGGCCGTTTGCGCCCCTTGGTGGACGAGGTGCTCCCCGAGGTGCGCAAGCGACTCGAACGCAGTTTGCCGACCGTGCCCCGGATCACGACCGTCTCCCAGGTTCTGGGACTGTCGGTGGCACGCGGCGCGGTGCACGCCTCCCTGGCCATGACCCACAACCGTCTGCGGGACGCGCTGCTCAAGGCCCGCGCTCAGGGCCCGAAGAAGGAACAGGCCGCGCCGTCGTTCTGATCCGGACGGTGCGCCGAGGCTGCGGCACCAGGTGGGCTACCCGATCCTGAACCGCTCCGGACGTACGAAGTCCAGGCCTTCGACGGTCTGTTTGCCGAGCGCCTCGTGTGCGGCGATGTGGCCGTAGCCCGTGGCCATCTTGAAGCCCTTGCCGGAGAATCCGGTGGCGCAGTACACCCTGCTGTTCTCGCCCAGCCAGCCGAGGAGCGGATGCCTGTCCTCGGTGAAGAGCTCGGGGAAGGCGTCGGAGCGCGCGATGGTGGGGATCAGGCCGGGGAAGAACTCGGTGACGATCTCGGTGACCTTCTCGACTTCTTCCCGGGTGAGCTCCCTGGGCACGGCGCCCGGGTCGGGGGTCGCTCTTGCGCGCCCGGCCAGCGGTCCGTCCACTGACGCCTTGACCGTCACGCCGTCGACGGCGGGTGCGCCGTACAAGGAGCGATCCTCGTACCACCGGCTGAAGACGGGGAAGTTCTCCGGTGAGAACTGCGTGCCGTCCCGGGCGATGAACCAGGTCAGGACGATCCGATGGGTTTCCGTGACGGCCTTGAGACGGTCGGGCATGAGCCTTCGGGACCAGCCGCCCGAGGCGACGACGACCTTCTCGAACGTCCAGGTCCTGTCGCCCGAGGTGACGACCACGCCGTGGCCGGTCTCGGTGATGCTGTCCACGGGTGTGTTCTGAAGGACGGTGGCACCGTTCGCCTGGGCCGCCGTGACGGCGGCGGTGACAGCGCGGTCGGTGCGCAGAACGCCGGCGCGGGGGTCGTGGACGGCGCAGTCGTCGGGGCGGAGGCTGTGCTGGGGGTAGCGTTCGGCCATCTCCTCCCGGCTGAGGACGTGGTGCTCGGCTCCGGTGACGCGTGTCGCCTGGAGGAGGCTGTTGATGTAACTGCCGTTCGCGGTCCCGATGGACAGGCCGCCGGTAGGGGTGAGGATGTCCTGCCCGGTTTCCGCTTCGAGCTCGGCCCACAGGGTGCGGGAGCGTTCGATGACGGGGTAGTAGTCGGGTCTGCCGAGGTAGATCATGCGGAACAGGCGGGTGTCTCCGCCCACGGCACTGCGGCCGTGGGCCGGGGTGGCGGCCTCGAAGCCCACCACCGAGTCGGACAGCCGGGACGCCTGCCACAGGGCCATGCTTCCGATGCTGCCCAGGCCGATGACTGCGAGTTGTGCGTCCATGAGAGCAGGTTCCTTTTCGTCTACTCGTGAAGTCCGGCGAGGCGGCTGCCGAATCGGGCCAGCAGTGAGGTCGTGCTGGAGCCCCTGCGCTCTTCCCACCGGTCGGCGATGCCGAAGAGCCGGTACATGGCATGAACACCCAGCCAGCGAAAGGGCTCCGGTTCCCACTTCCGCGCCCGGTGGCCGACCCAGGGAAGCGTGGTCCGTTCGGTTTCCTTCTCGAAGGCGAGCTCCGCGAGGGTCCTGCCGCCGACATAGGCCGCCGTGACACCGTGTCCCGCGTAGCCGGTGGACGATCCGATCCCCGTCGCCGGGTCGAAGTGCACGCCGCCGTTCCAGTCACGCGTGACGCCCAGGACTCCGGACCACGCGTGATCCACCTCGAAGGGAATGCCCGGGAAGAAGGTACTGAGCTTGTGCGAGATCAGGTCGATGGTGGACTGGGCGGTCGCACCGGCTCCACCCGTACCGGACCCGAAGCGGTAGGGGACACCACGGCCCCCCATGGCGATACGGCCGTCCGACGTCCGCTGGGAGTAGATGAACGTGTGCGCGGAGTCGTTGAGGCACTGCGGCCCGTCCCAGCCGATCTGCTGCCACGCCTCCTGCGGCAGGGGCTTGGTCACGATCATCGAGGAATTGACCGGGATCACGCTCCGCCGGCCCAGCAACGGCCCCGAATAGCCCTCGGTGCAGATGAACGTCTTCGCCGCGGTGACACGCCCCTCGGCCAGGGCCAGGGTCCTGCCCTCCACACTGTCCACGCGGCTGCTCTCGTAGATCGTCACCCCCATGGAGGTCAGGGTGTCAGCCAGGCCGTAGACGAGCTTCGCGGGGTGAATCCGCGCGCAGTGCTTGTAGAAGAGCCCGCCGTGAACGGTGGAGATGTTGATCCGGGACTGGAACTCCTCCCGGTCCAGCAGGTGAACCTCGTCGTCGGTCAGCCCGTACTTCAGCTCGGTATCACGCCTGGCCACCAGCCGCCCGAGCCCCGCCCGAGTGTGAGCGGCCACGAGCGCGCCGCCCTTGTGCTGATCCGCATCGATGCCCTCGGCCTCAAGGATGTCCAGCACCGCGTCCACGCCGGCGACGAACTCCTGTTGCAGCGCCCGGCTCGCCTCCAGCCCTCCTCCGACGCGGGCGAAGGTGGCACGGTTCCCCGGCGGCATCGCCGAAAGCCAGCCGCCGTTACGCCCTGACGCGCCGTAGCCCACCTGCTCGGCCTCGAAAACGGCGACCGAGAGCGACGGTTCGAGCTTCTGGGCGAAGTACGCCGCCCACAAGCCGGTGTAGCCGCCGCCGACAATGGCCACGTCGACGGAGTCCCGGCCGGTGAAACGGGGGAACGAAGGCTTCTTGTCAGCCAGTTGGGACACCCAGAAGCCGAGCTCTCCGTTCCTGGGTGGTGCCGCGGGGGCTTTCATGGTGTGTTCCTTCATCTATCTCTGGGAAAGGAAGCCTCGATGGCTCGGTCGCCGCTGTTCTGACATCACGTCGGCCGGCACGACCGGCGCAGGGGTGCCCATCGTGCCGACCGAGGGCGTCCGGGGTTTGCCGGAGCCCGGTCACAGCCCACTGCTCATGACCGGCTCCCCGCTACACCGCAGTGCAGATCACCTGGATCTCGACAGGGGCGTTGAGCGGCAGCGCGGCGACACCGATCGCGGTGCGCGCGTGCCGTCCGTTCTCGCCCAGTACCTCGATGAGCAGTTCACTGGCCGCGTTGGCGACCTTCGACTGCTCACCGAAGTCCGGCGTGCAGGCCACGAAGACCAGCATCTGCACGATCCGGACCCGGTCCAGCTCGCCCACCGCCTGCACAGCAGCGGCGAGCGCGTTGAGCGCGGCATGGCGTGCGAACTCCTGCGCGGTCTCCAGGTCCACGTCCCGGCCGACAACGCCCTGACCCGGCAGTTCGCCGTCCTTGAAGGGGAGTTGGCCGGAGAGGTGGATGGTGGAGCTCTCCGTCCGGTGGGGCACGAGGTACGTGGTGCCGGCGAGGACGGGTAGCTTCAGTCCCAGGGCCTGGAGCCTTTCCGAAGCCGAGTCACCCTTGACGGTCTGAGGCAGGGGCCGAGTCATGCCGCCACCGTCTTGCCGTGGATCATTTCCTCAGTTCTCCGCTCAGGCTCGGGTGTCAGGGGCGCGGCAGGCCGAAGAGGACCGGGAGGTCGGCGATGTCGGTGATCCGCTCGTAGCCGAGCCAGTGCTCGTCGTGCTCCCAGCCGCGGTCCACGTACACCTTGTTCTCGATGCCCATGATCGCCGCGGAGCGCAGGTCGTACATCGGGCTCGCGGAGACATGGACGAGCTCGTCGGGTGTCACGCCGAGCTTGTCGAACATGTAGTCGAACGTGCCGAGTCGCGGCTTGTACATGCCCATCTCCTCGGCGCTGATGATGACCTCGAACGGCGCCTTGAGGTTCTCCGCGAGGCGCACGGCGTGCGCGGTGTCGCTGTTCGTGATGATCACCAACGGGACCGCCTCGGCCAGGCGGTTCAGCGCCTCGGTGACACCGGGGTGCGGGCCCCACGTGGGGATGCGCTCGTACACCGCCCGCGCCTCGTCCTCGCGGTACTCGAGACCGACCTTGCGCAGTGCGCGTTCCATGGAACGCGCGACGACCTGGTGGAACGGCTGGTAAGCGCCCGTGCACTCGTCGATCCGGTACGCCTTGCAGATCCGCAGGAACTCATCGCCGACCTCGGCCGGCAGCCGGTCGCCCAGAACCTCACGCATCGTGTCGTTGATTCTGAAGTTGATCAGCGTGCCGTTCATGTCGAACGTCGCGAACTTGGGCTTGACGTCGAATCCCACTGGGTCCTCCAGGTGGTTCAGCGGAGCAGCCTGCTTTGGTCGATTGTCGACCATCCGGTTCGTCGATTGTCGACCAAGCGGGTCTGGGCTGTCAATGGCGGGATCCTCTGCCAGGGTGACCGGTATAGTCGACAAACGACCAAGTGGTCGGCAGGTATCGAGGGAAGGCGACGGGGTGGACCACAAGTTCGAGTGGCAGGAGCAGCGGATGACCACGCCGGACGGCGTCTACCGCACGCTCCGTGCCGCCATCCTCGACGGCACCGTACCTCCCGGTGGCCAGCTGCGTGAGGCCCACATCGCGGCGGATCTCGGCATCAGCCGGTCCCCGCTGCGCGAGGCGCTGACCAAGCTGGAGGAGGAAGGGCTCGTCGTCAAGATCCCCTACCGCGGGGCGTTCGTCGTAGAGGTGAGCGCTCGTGAGGTCGCCGAGATCGACTCGGTGCGGCTGCGTGTCGAGCCGTACGCCGCGGAGCTGTCCGCCGAAGCGCTGCGCGGTCCTGAGCGGCCTCAGTTGCTGCAAACGGTCGAGGATCTCCGCCGGGCGATGGAGAAGGACGACATCCCGGCCAGCATCGACGCGCACCTCCGCTTCCACAGGCTCTTCTACGATCTCTCGGGGCACGGCGTGCTGCAGAGCCTCTGGAACGGCTGGGAGACCAAGCTGCGCCTCCACCTCAGCGTCGATCACCGCACCTACAGCGACGACCCGCATCAACTGGTCGTGGAGCACGAGCGGTTGGCCGCGGTCGCCCTGGACGGCGACACCGACGCGTTCCGTCAGGAACTGGCTGCCCACTTCCCCGTGGGGCTGGGCGCTCAGGCGGGAGACCCGGGGGAGCGCACGCAAGGGCAAGCATGAGGCCATGCCTCCTTGCGGGTCATCGCGAGGGCGGGGCCGTTCTTCCCTGAGGCGGCGGGTGGCGGCGCCTTCTTGTCCGGGTGAGGCAAGGGCGCTGTCCAGGACCTGGCACACCGGCGGCACCGCGCGGACTTGATCGTCTGCCTCGGTGGCGCTGTTCGCAGCGTTCCGACGTTCAAGGGGTGCTTCTGCGCTTCCTGTGCCGCCGGCTCTCTGTTCGGCGAACGCTGACTGGTGGTCAGGTCAAGCCGTCGCACCACATCGCACCCTGGCCACACAGCCGCTAACGAGTCTTAGCATTGACAATGTCTAAATTAAGACTTAGTTTTCAAGCTCCTTGAGTAGGTGTGCGTGGCCTGGGTGGGTTTGTTCATGTCTGGTCGGCCGCCACGCCTCGCCCCCGCTGAAATCGGAGTTGGACATGAGGTGCTACGACTGCCTCCAGGAGGCGCGCAGCGACACCACCGGCATCGGTGTGTGCTCGCGCTGCGGCTTGGCCACCTGCGAGAACCACGCCCGCGTACGTCAGGCGCAGGTCACCCGCCAGCTCGGCATGGGTGCCACGTACGGCCGTATCCCCGCACGCAGGGTGGTGTGCCGCACCTGCGACACGGCCGAGACGGCGCACTGACCCGGATGGTGCGCTTATCGCATCGCGCCATCGGTCGCCGAACGAACGCCGCCCGCCCGAGCAACCTTTGTCGGCCCGCCCGGACTCCGCCCCGAATCGCTGGTGCGGTGTCCGGGCCGTCATCGTTCCCGCTGTCCGTGCACGCCGCCGAAAGCGCGACTGCTGACGGCCGGATGTCCTAGACGCACGCGAGGGCGGATCGGTCACCTCGGTACCAGGCCGCGACCGCCTGGTGGGAACCTGGTGTTGTGCGCTCGGGCCCGTCTCCGCGGCCCCGCCTCGTCACCCCTTCCCTGCACCGGAGCGCCTGGATCGTCCGCGTCAGCCACTCGGGAACCAGTCGCCGTCGGCGATCGCCGCAGGCGGGTGTGCCGCACATGCACGGGACGTTCCACTGCCGCATTCGTGGTTGAAGTTCGTATTGACACTGCTCGACAGGCAGCCATATGGTCGACAAACGACAATAGGGTGGCGGTTTTAAGCCACCATACGGCGTTATATCGCCGCTGTTACTCGCGAGGAGACCCGAGTGCAGACGATCAAGATTCATGTGAAGCGGGTTCCCGTGGCCGACCGCGTGGGCCAGCGCCCTGCTCCGTCCGCGGAGGTGACTCGATGAGTCAGTCCATGACGTCGGCAGCGAACACCGACTCGGCTTCCGACCGGCTCCAGGCCCTGGGCCTGGCCCTTCCCGAGCTCGGTGACAACCCGTACTACCTCCACCACCGGACCGTGGGCTCCAGCATCTGCATTTCGGGCCAACTGCCTTACCAGGACGGCTGGCTGCAGGGTCAGGGCACGGTCGGCCGGGACGTCGAGTTGGAGACGGCGCGGTCACTCGCGCGTCATGCCGTGCTCAACTGCCTCGCTGCCGCTGTGCAGGCGGTGGGGGACCTGGACCGGGTCCGGATCGTGCAGATGCTGGTCTTCGTGGCC
>NZ_WWIC01000070.1:0-10885 GCF_009872555.1 Streptomyces sp. SID5643 | reverse complement strand
GACCAGCGGCGGAAGCGTTCGTAGACCGTCTTCCACGGACCGTAGCGTTCGGGCAGGTCCCGCCAGGCCGCCCCGGTGGACAACTTCCACAGGATCCCGTTGACCACCTGACGGCGATCCCGCACCGGACGGCCCATTCGCGGCGGGGCCAGCAACGGCTCGATCACCGCCCACGACTCATCGGTCAGCTCATGACGACGCACCACAAACCAACCAACGACCACAGCACTTTGCGGACACGACCTGGGGGTTTTCGGCAACGCGGCGAGGTGCGGTGCCAGGCCGCGCGACCCGGACGCTCATAGTTGAAAGAACCCCTACAGGGACTCCATGTGATCCAGGCGACGCAGGATCACGCCCTCGCGCAGCGCCCAGGGGCATATCTCGACGCGCTCCACGCCGAAGAGGTCCATCGCGGCCTCGGCCACCAGGGCGCCCGCCAGGAGCTGGCCGGCCCTGCCCTCCGAGACGCCCGGCAGCTCGGCACGCTCCTGCTCGGTCATGGCGGCCAGGCGCGGGACCCAGCCCTCCAGGGACTCCCGCTTGAGTTCGCGCTGGACGTAGAGACCCTCGGCGGAGCGGGCCGCACCGGCGATGCGGGCCAGCTGCTTGAAGGTCTTCGACGTGGCGACGACGTGGTCGGGGGTGCCGAGGCGGCTGAACTCCCCGACCGTGCGGGCGATCTCGGTCCGCACATGGCGGCGCAGGGCGCGGACGTCGTCCGGCTCGGGCGGGTCGCCGGGCAGCCAGCCGGCGGTGAGGCGGCCGGCGCCCAGCGGCAGCGAGGCGGCCGCGTCCGGCTCCTCGTCGATGCCGTAGGCGACCTCCAGGGAGCCGCCGCCGATGTCCAGGACCAGCAGCTTCCCGGCCGACCAGCCGAACCAGCGGCGGGCGGCGAGGAAGGTCAGCCGGGCCTCCTCGGAGCCGGTGAGGACCTGGAGCTCGACGCCGGTCTCGGCGCGCACGCGTTCGAGGACGTCATCAGCGTTGCGGGCGTCTCGTACGGCGGAGGTCGCGAACGGGAGGACCTCCTCGACGCCCTTGTCCTCGGCGGCCTGGAGCGCCTCCTTGATGACCGAGACCAGCCGGTCGACGCCGTGGGGGCCGATCGCGCCGTCGTCGTCGAGGAGCTGGGCGAGGCGCAGTTCCGCCTTGTGCGAGTGCGCGGGCAGCGGGCACGCGCCGGGGTGCGCGTCCACCACCAGCAGATGCACCGTGTTCGATCCCACGTCGAGGACACCGAGTCTCATGTACGGCACGCTACTGCCCGCCGGGCCGTCCGCCGTCCTCGGTGGGGGTATGAGGCCCGCACCGGGGCCCGTACCCTGGACTCGTGCCAAAGACGAAAAAGGCGAAGCGCGACAAATCACCGGGCGTCGTGGAACCCGACGAGAAGGGCCTCGACTTCGCTCGCGCGTGGGTGGAGTTTCCCGATCCGGCGGACGACGAGCAGGTGTTCCGCTGCGATCTGACATGGCTGACCTCTCGCTGGAACTGCATCTTCGGCAGCGGCTGCCAGGGCATCCAGGCGGGCCGCGCGGATGACGGGTGCTGCACGTTGGGTGCCCACTTCTCCGACGAGGACGACGAGAAGCGCGTCGCCGAGCATGTGGCCAGGCTCACGCCGGACATCTGGCAGCACCATGCCGAGGGCACACGGGGCGGCTGGGTCTCCGAGGACGAGGACGGTGAGCGGCAGACGCGGCCCTTCCAGGGCTCGTGCATCTTCCAGAACCGGCCCGGCTTCAAGGGCGGTATGGGCTGCTCGCTGCACATCCTCGCCGTGAAGGAGGGCCGCGAGCCGCTGGAGACCAAGCCGGACGTCTGCTGGCAGCTGCCGGTGCGAAGGACGTACGAGTGGATCGACCGGCCCGACGACACGCGCGTCCTTCAGGTGTCGATCGGTGAGTACGACCGCCGCGGCTGGGGCCCGGGCGGCCACGACCTGCACTGGTGGTGCACGTCGGCGACCTCGGCGCACGGCGCCGGCGATCCCGTGTACGTCTCCTACCGGCCCGAGCTGATCGAGCTGATGGGCAAGGCCGGCTACGACCGGCTGGTCGAGCTGTGCGAGGAGCGGCTGGCCTCGCAGCTGCCGCTGCTGGCACCGCATCCCGCGGACCCCGAGCCTCCGGTGGCCTGAGGCCCGCTACGACGTGGCCGGGCTCGGGTCGCCGCTGTCCGAGGGCGGTGGCGCCGAGCCCGTGGGGTCGGTCGGGGCCGGGTCCGTCGGTGTGGGCGTGGGGTCCGGGTCGGTCGACGGGGGCGGGGTGGTCGGCGTCGGGTCCGGGTCCGGGGCGGAGGTCGTGGGCGTCGGGTCGGGCTGGGTCGGAGTCGGGTCGCCCGGCCCGCCGGGGCGGGGGCCCGGGCCGGGGCCGGAGGGGCTGGGCGCGGCGCCGTAGCCCTCGATGTGCACGACGGCGCCCACCGGTGCGACCGCCACCTGCGCACGCCAGGGGCCGGCGGGCTCCCGCAGGTGGTCGACGTACACCTTGATCGTCAACGACTCGCCGGGCCGGAGCGTTCCCGAGGACTGGCTGAGGTAGAGCCAGTGGGCTCCCGTGGACGCCGACCAGCGGACCGGGGCCGGGCCGGTGGCGGTGAGGGTGACGAGGGTGGTGTCGCCGCTGTTGTCGGCCGTGACCTCCAGGGCGGTCTCGCGGCCGGCGCCTGCCACGCCGATGACCTCGACGGAGACGTCGGCCTTGCCGTCCTTGCCGAAGCGGGGGCCGGGCCGGGTGCTCGCGTTGCCGGTGTTCTCGTAGCCGCCGCCCGCCATCTCGCCGTCCAGGCCGAACGGGTCGTCCGCCTCGCGCGCGGAGGCCGAGCGGCCGTCCTGGCCCTCGCCGACCGGGGTGCCGCGGTAGGCGGCCCACAGGGCCAGCACGGGGGCGGCCACGACGGTGGCGACGACGGTCGTGGTGACGGCACGCGCGCGCAGGCGGTCCCGGCGGGCGGCGTGGTCCTTGGGGTCCATCGGGAAGCCGCGGCGGTCGAAGCGGGGTGCGGCGCCCCGCGCGCGCGGGTGATGGGTCATGGCCACCTGTACGGCCGCCCGGGGTGCCGGCAGGACGGGCAGTTCGGCGGGGGTGACGCTGGTGCCGGGCCAGCGGCCGGGGATGGCGCGCTCGGCGGTGCGGCGGCAGCGCGGGCAGTCGTCGACATGCCGGACGAGTTCGGCCCGCAGGGCCGTGCCGAGCACGAGCCGGTCGTCGCCTGCGAGGTGCGCCACGCTCGGACACGCCCGGGTCTCCACCACGGCGAGGGCCGCACGCGTGCGTTCCACCTCGCAGGCGGCGGAGGCGAGCAGATCACGGGCGGCGGCCGGGTCCATGCCGAGGACGGCGGCGACCTCGCGCGCGGCGAGGTGGTGGCGCACGGCCAGTTCGAGCGCCTCCCGCTGCTCCGGGGTGGTGCCGGCGGCCTCCGGCCAGGCCAGCAGGGCCAGTTCACGACGGCGCCGCTCCTGGACCTCCTCGGAGGGGGCCGGGGCGGCCGGACGGTCGGCGCGCGGCCGGTCGGCACGGCCCGCGGCATGGCTGCTCTGACGTTTCTGCTTGGCCTCGGCCAGCTTGCGCAGGCACGCCCAGCGGGCCAGCGCGTACATCCAGGCCCTGCGGTCCGCGGGTGCCTGCGGAAGGTGCCGGCCGCGGCGTTCGGCGAGGGCCAGGACGTCACCCAGGGCGGCGATCGCGGCCTCGTGGTCGCACAGCACAGACAGGCAGTAGGTGAACAGGCCGTCCAGGTAGGGCTCGTAGCGCGCGGGCGGCCGCTGCGCCAGCGTGCGCGCCGCCCCGCGGTCACGCGCTTCCCGGTGCGCCCGGTGTGCGCCGGCCGTGCGGGTCGAGCGGGTCGAGATCTCCGGAGTACTGCTCATCATTCGGCGACCGTAGGGGGCCGGGAGTGGCACCTTCAGGCGGCTTGAGCACATTTAATCCGTACGGGTGAAACGATCCCTCAATCGGGGACAGGAACCGGTGGTTCCGCCGCTGGCGGGGGGTGGCGGACCCCTGGCGCGCAGGTGGCCGCCGTCGGCCGGTCCCCGCGATGTCAGTGCCTGCCGCTACGGTTCGGTCCATGGCTGCCCGTACGAAGACCACCAAGGACCGCCCGTCCTACCGCTGCACGGAGTGCGGCTGGCAGACGGCGAAGTGGCTCGGCCGCTGCCCCGAGTGCCAGGCCTGGGGGACGGTCGAGGAGTACGGCGCGCCCGCGGTGCGGACGACGACACCGGGCCGGGTCACCACCTCCGCCCTGCCCATCGGCCAGGTGGACGGCCG
The DNA here is from genome assembly GCF_009872555.1 of Streptomyces sp. SID5643. Taxonomy (NCBI): domain Bacteria; kingdom Bacillati; phylum Actinomycetota; class Actinomycetes; order Kitasatosporales; family Streptomycetaceae; genus Streptomyces; species Streptomyces sp. SID5643. The sequence goes on along the minus strand of NZ_WWIC01000070.1, from coordinate 6,605 downwards.
CCAGGCCACCGCCCGCCCCACCGGCGTCCCCGAGCTGGACCGCGTGCTCGGCGGCGGTCTGGTCCCCGGCGCGGTGGTGCTGGTCGCGGGCGAGCCGGGCGTCGGCAAGTCGACGCTCCTGCTCGACGTGGCGGCCAAGTCCGCGAGCGACGAGCACCGCACCCTGTACGTCACGGGCGAGGAGTCGGCGAGCCAGGTCCGGCTGCGCGCCGACCGCATCGGCGCCATCGACGATCACCTGTACCTCGCGGCCGAGACGGATCTGGCGGCGGTGCTCGGCCACTTGGACGCGGTGAAGCCGTCACTGCTGATCATGGACTCGGTGCAGACGGTCGCGTCCCCGGAGATCGACGGCGCACCCGGCGGCATGGCCCAGGTGCGGGAGGTCGCCGGGGCACTCATCCGGGCCTCCAAGGAACGCGGCATGTCCACGCTGCTCGTGGGCCACGTCACCAAGGACGGCGCGATCGCGGGCCCCCGCCTGCTGGAGCACCTCGTGGACGTCGTCCTGCACTTCGAGGGCGACCGGCACGCCCGCCTGCGCCTGGTGCGCGGCGTCAAGAACCGCTACGGCACCACCGACGAGGTCGGCTGCTTCGAGCTGCACGACGAGGGCATCACGGGCCTCGCCGACCCGAGCGGACTCTTCCTGACCCGCCGGGCCGAACCGGTCCCGGGTACCTGCCTGACCGTCACCCTCGAAGGCCGCCGCCCGCTGGTCGCCGAGGTCCAGGCGCTCACGGTCGACTCGCAGATCCCCTCCCCGCGCCGCACCACCTCGGGCCTGGAGACCTCCCGCGTCTCGATGATGCTCGCGGTGCTGGAACAGCGCGGGCGGATCAGCGCCTTGGGCAAAAGGGACATCTACTCCGCGACGGTCGGCGGTGTGAAGCTTTCCGAGCCCGCCGCCGACCTGGCCGTCGCCCTCGCCCTGGCGAGCGCGGCGAGTGACACACCTCTCCCCAAGAACCTCGTCGCGATCGGCGAAGTGGGCCTCGCGGGCGAGGTGAGACGGGTCACGGGAGTGCAGCGCAGACTGGCCGAAGCCCACCGTCTGGGCTTCACACACGCGCTGGTCCCGGGGGATCCGGGCAAGGTTCCGGCGGGCATGAAGGTCCTGGAAGTCGCGGACATAGGGGACGCCCTGCGGGTCCTCCCCCGCTCCCGTCGCAGAGAGGCCCCACGGGACGAGGAGGGTCGCCGGTAGACTTTGCCCTGGTCTCGCCCGTCCGTGCGAACCGAGCGCGCGACACGGGGGCGCCCAGAACCTGCGACCGGAGGAGTGCAGTGGCAGCCAACGACCGGGCATCAGCTCCCGGAAAGTCCGGTGGGAGTGCCGGTACCGATGGCCTGATGCGCGCCTCCCTGAGCGCCGTGGCACCGGGCACCGCCCTGCGTGACGGCCTGGAGCGCGTACTCCGCGGCAACACCGGCGGTCTCATCGTGCTCGGCTCCGACAAGACGGTCGAGGCGCTGTGCAGCGGCGGTTTCGTGCTGGACGTCGAGTTCACCGCGACCCGGCTGCGCGAGCTGTGCAAGCTGGACGGCGGCATCGTGCTGTCCTCGGACCTGTCGAAGATCCTGCGCGCGGGCGTGCAGCTGGTCCCGGACCCGACGATCCCGACGGAGGAGACGGGCACCCGGCACCGCACCGCCGACCGCGTCAGCAAGCAGGTCGGCTTCCCGGTGGTCTCCGTCTCCCAGTCGATGCGGCTGATCGCCCTGTACGTCGACGGACAGCGCCGCGTCCTGGAGGACTCGGCGGCGATCCTGTCCCGCGCCAACCAGGCGCTCGCCACCCTGGAGCGCTACAAGCTCCGCCTCGACGAGGTCGCGGGCACGCTGTCGGCGCTGGAGATCGAGGACCTGGTGACCGTCCGGGACGTCTCGGCGGTCGCCCAGCGCCTGGAGATGGTCCGCCGCATCGCCACGGAGATCGCCGAGTACGTGGTGGAGCTGGGCACGGACGGCCGGCTGCTGGCCCTCCAGCTCGACGAGCTGATCGCGGGCGTGGAGCCCGAGCGCGAGCTGGTCGTGCGGGACTACGTCCCCGAGCCCACGGCCAAGCGCTCCCGCACGGTCGACCAGGCCCTCGCCGAACTCGACGCCCTCACCCACGCCGAACTCCTCGAACTGTCCACGGTGGCCCGGGCGTTGGGCTACACCGGCGCGCCCGAGACACTGGACTCGGCGGTCTCTCCGCGCGGGTACCGTCTCCTCGCCAAGGTGCCCCGGCTCCCCGGCGCGATCATCGACCGCCTCGTCGAGCACTTCGGCGGCCTGCAGAAGCTGCTCGCCGCGAGCGTCGACGATCTCCAGACGGTGGACGGTGTGGGCGAGGCCCGGGCGCGCAGCGTCCGCGAGGGGCTGTCGCGGCTGGCGGAGTCGTCGATCCTGGAGCGGTACGTCTGACGCGTACGGACATGGACTGGAACGACTGAGGGCGGTACCCGGCAAGGGGTACCGCCCTCGGGTGTCTCCGGCGTCAGTCCGCCGAGAGCACGAACGACGTCTGCACCTTCGCGAAGCCCGGGGCCTTGGCTTCCACCAGGTACGTGCCCGCCCCGGCCGAGCCCGCCGGAGGCGTGGCGCACTCGGGGGCGCTCGGCTTGCGGTCCCACTTCACGGTGTAGGTGATGCCGCTGCCGGCGGCGACCCGGTACAGCTGGTGCGCGGCTGCCTTGGGGCAGTCCTCGGAGGACCAGTAGTCGTCGTCGCTGCTGGCCGGGGCGATCGTGAACACGGCGTTCTTCGGCCCGAGATCGATCTTGCAGTCGCTGCCGGAGACGTTCCGCGCGGTCAGCAGGAAGGTGGGCGTCTGCTCGGGGTCGTAGGTGTTGTGCCGGCTGCGCAGGCTGAACTTGACCGCGCTCGCGGTGCAGTTGGGCAGAGTGGAGCCGGCCGGCAGGGTGTCGCCCGCGCCGACGCCGCCGGCGGTGGCGCCGCTCCCCGAGCCGCCGGAGCCGCCCGAGCCCTCGGAACCGCCCGAGCCGGAACCCTCGTCGGAACCCGAGCCGGAACCGTCTCCCGAGCCGTCGCCGGATCCGTCACCGGAGCCGTCACCGGACCCCGACGACGAGCCGCTTGAACCGCCGCCGCCCGACTCGTCGCGTCCGCCGGGCGCTTGGCTGATGGCCGGGCCCGAACTGGACGGGCCGGGCGTGATGGAAGGCGCGGGATTCTTGCCGTCGGCGCCGTTGTCGCCGTCCTTGCCGCCCCCGCCCATCGTCACGATCCAGGTGGTCAGCAGCGCCAACACGGCGACCACGGACACCAGTACGACCCTCCGACGCCAGTAGATGGAGGAGGGAAGCGGCCCGACCGGATTGCGCAGAGATCCCACGGCGCAAACCTTACGAGAGATCGGCGCGTTCGCCGGTCCCACCCGCCGTTCGGTGAACAACTTTTCCGGATCATCATTCCGGATTCCCGGCTCCCACCCCTGACTTCCGTCAGGTACGGAACCCGATGATCGCTGGGTGTGACGGTACGGGCCCGCCGCCTACCGTCCGTGACCATGAACTCCCAGGACACCGCGCTCTACCGCGACATCACCGACTTCGCCCACACCACCCCGAACTGGGTACAGCAGGGTGCCGAGATATGGACGGAGGCCGGACTGCTGGTGTTCGCCGGGCTGTTCGCGACCGCTCGGTGGCGCGGCCGCCGGGGCAGCCCCCGCGCGTTCGCGATCGCGGCCCTTGCACCTCTGGCCACGGCAGTGGCGTACGTGTGCAGTGAGGTGCTCAAGTCCGCTGTCGCGGAAGAACGTCCGTGCCGTGCGGTGACAGGGGCGGCCGCGTCCCTGGCCGCGTGCCCGCCGCACGGCGACTGGTCCTTCCCGTCCAACCACGCCACCATCGCGGGCGCCGCGGCGGTCTCCCTGACCCTGGTGCGGCGCGCGCTGCTCGGGCTGACGGCCCCGCTCGCCCTGTCGATGGCGTTCTCCCGGGTCTTCGTCGGCGTGCACTATCCGCACGACGTCCTGGCGGGGCTGGCCCCCGGCACGCTCGTCGCCCTCGTCGCCGTACGGCTGGGCAGGGATCCGATGACGCGGCTGGCCGGGGCGATGCGCACCTCGCCGGCGCCGGCCGTGCGGTGGGTGCCGGGGCCGGGCCCGGCGCCCGTCCCGTCCTACGGGACGCACGCGCGCCGGTGAGCCGGGACACGCGGCGCACCGCCGCGCTCGGCGCCCGTCCGCGGCTCACGGGCGCCGTCGCGCCCCGCGGTCACGGCTCCACCAGCCCCGCCTCGTACGCGACGATCGCCGCCTGCACCCGGTTGCGCACGCCCAACCGGTCCAGGACCGCGCTCACGTACGCCTTCACGGTGCCCTCGACGAGATGCAGGCGGGCGGCGATCTCCGGGTTGGACAGGCCGGCGCCGACCAGGCCGAGCACCTCGCGCTCACGGGGGCTCAGGACGGTCACCCGTGCGCGTGCCTGTGCCTCGCGGGTGAGGCGGCCGCCGCCGAGGCCCTCGTCGATGACGTACCGGGCCACCTTGGGCGAGAGGAACGCGGCTCCGGCGGCCACCGCCCCGACGCCCGCGATGAGTTCGTACGGGTCCCCGGACTTCAGCAGGAACCCGGTCGCGCCGCCGCCCAGGGCGCGGGTCACATAGGCGCCCTCGGAGAAGGTGGTGAGCATCGCGACGGCCGTGCCGGGCACGGTCCTGACGATCTCCTCCGCCGCCGCGAGACCGTCCAGGCGCGGCATGCGGATGTCCAGCAGGGCCACGTCCGGGCGGTGGGCGCGGGCCAGTTCCACCGCCTCGCGTCCGTCGCCCGCCTCGGCGACGACCTCCGTCCCGCCGCCGCTGCCCAGGATGGCGCGCACCCCGGCCCGGACCATCGCCTCGTCGTCGGCCAGCAGCACACGGATCGGCGCCCTGCGCGTGTCCCCGGTGCTCATCGTGCGAACTCCTCGTGTTCTTCCCGGCCTTCGCCGGACAGGCCGGCACCGGGGACCACGTCCTTGGCGACCAGCCGTCCGCCGTCGAAGCACAGTCTGAAGTGCGCGACGGAGACGAAGAGTTCGCCGCTCGCACGGTAGTAGCGGCAGTCGGCTCCCGCGGGCGGGGCCGGGGCCCGCTCCTCGGGCGGATCGTTCACGTCGCGCCCGGGCAGCACCCGCTCGGCCTCGGCGGCCGGGGCGCCCACGCGGAGCTCCGCATACGCGGCGGGTTCGAGCACCGAGTGCGTCTCGACGTACGCGTACCAGCCGAAGGCGGCGCCGACGAGCACCACACCCACGCCGGCCGCGGCGCCGAGGCCGGCGGCGACCCGGCGGCGGGCGTGCGAGAACGGCGCCCGGGCCGGGCGGACGGGCCTGACCGCGACCGGCTGCCCCGGGACGTACGCCCGGACCCGGAAGCCCTCCCCGTGCGCACCGGCCTCGAACTCACCGCCGACAGAGGTCACCGCCGCCCGCAGCCCGAGCAGGCCCGTACCGCCTCCCGGGGGCCGGGAGGCGTCCTGCGCCGGGCGGCCGTTGGTGACGGTGACGGAGGTGCCCGCGGCGTGTCCGGTGACCGCCACGACCACGGGAGCGCCCGGTGCGTGCCGTGCCGCGTTGGTCAGCGCCTCCCGGGCCACGCGGTGCAGCAACCGCTCGGCGACCTCGCCTGGACCGGCGGCGTGCGGGTCCGCGGCCGGGGCCCGCCCGCCCGGCTCCCAGCGCACCGGGAGGCCCGACTCGGCGGCGCGGGCGACGAGTTGCTCCAGGGTCTCGCCGGCCGGGGACAGCGGCGCCGCCTCGTCGTCCTCGCGCAGGACGCCGATGATGCGGTGCAGCCGGTCCGTGGCGTCGGCGGCGGCCGCGCGCAGGCCGGCCGCCGCCGCCCGGTGTTCGTCGCCGAGGCCGGGGGCGACCTGGAGCCGGGCCCGTTCGCGCAGCCGGGCGCGCTCCTCGGCGAGGGCGGCCTCGTCCTCCAGCCGGGCGGCGCGCAGCCAGCCCGCCTCGGCCGGCTCACGGCTCTGCCGCCAGTAGCGCCCGCCGAGCCAGGGGAAGACACAGCCGAAGAGCAGGGTGCCCGTCATGACGAGCCACTCGGGTGCGGGGTCCACGCCGGTGAGCACGATCCGTGCGGTGCCCGCGCAGCCGACGGCGGCGAAGCACAGCACGGCGGGGCGCGCCCGGCCCGCCCGCAGCCCGAGCAGCAGCGCGCACACGCCGAGGGCGGGACCGTAGGAGACGGTGAACAGGGCCGGGGCGGCGGCCAGGCTCAGGGCGGCCACCAGTACGAAGGCGGCCGGCGGCAGCCGCCGGGACACGGCGACGGCCGCGGTCAGCACGGCCACGCCGGTTGCCTGCTGCCGGCCGGGCCGCGGTTCGTTCAGCCCGATCCGGTCCGCCGTGAGCGCCGGGACGGCGAAGGCGGCCCAGAGGAGGAGGCCACGGGCGAGCGAGGCCCGGCCGGGAGGTCCATGCGCCCGACGCCACAAGTGCCCGGCCCGCCCGCACTGCTGTCGATCGTCAGGTACCCGCCCCCTTCAGGGGTGGCGGTGTGCCCGATCGGACGGCTCTGCGTGGCACCATCGATACGCCATGACTGCTCCCACGAAGCCCCCGCAGCCCATCCCCGCCCCCGCCGACACCCCCTCC
>NZ_WWIC01000069.1:0-34217 GCF_009872555.1 Streptomyces sp. SID5643 | reverse complement strand
TGTGCCCGCCGTACGCGCGGGCCGCGGACGGCACGCCGGTCTGGTCGGACGCCCTCCCGGTCTCCCTGGAGCCGCTGCGGGCCCGGCCGGTGCGCGCGCTGCCCCTGGCCGTCGACGCGGAGCTGCGGCCGTGCGCACGCGGCACCCGGCTGCGGCTACGCCTGCACGAGCTGTACGGGCGGGTGGCGCAGGCGGGTCCGGAGTCGGTGGAGGTGGAGTGGCTGCACCGGGACGGCCGGGGCGTGGTGGTCCGGGGCACGGCCGTGCCGCTGACGCCGTGCCCGAGCGGCTCCGGGCCGGCCGGGACCTCCGGGTCCGGGGCCGTGGCGCTCGCGCAGGGGCCGGAGCCTGCCGGGGGATCCGGTTCACGGGCCGTGGCGCTCGCACGGGGCGCCGGGCCTGCCGGATCCGAGCCTGCCGAATCCGAGCCTGCCGGAGCTGAGCCTGCCCGAGCCGTGGCGCTCGGACCGTGCACACGAGGCTCCGGGCCCGCCGGGACCACCGGTTCCCTCCGCGGCGATGCCTGGTCGGCGGAGGCGGCCGTCGACCTCGCCGCACTGTCCGCGCTCGGCGTGGGCACCTGGGACCTGCGCCTTCGTATCCGCTGTCGCGACGGCGTGAGCCGCGACGTCTCGGCACACGCGCTCACGGGCGCCGGTCTGCTGCGCCGCAGCGCCGTCCCGAGCGCCCGGTACGGCGTGGTACTCGTACAGCCGTACGCCACCCACTCCGGCGCGCTGGCGTTGCGGGTGGCCCCCGGCGTACGCGGTGTGCTGTCGGTCGCCCGCGCGCGGCTGCGCCGCCTGCTTCACTGAGAGCACCAGTCCGCGACGGAGCAGCGCACCGCACCATCACCACCACGGGCCAACTGACGAGGGGACGGCCGCACATGACCTGGTTGATCACCGGCGGCGCCGGCTACATCGGCGCGCACGTCGTACGGGCGATGACCGCGGCGGGCGAGCAGGCGGTGGTGTACGACGACCTGTCCACCGGCATCGCCGAGCGCGTGCCCGACGGGGTGCCGCTGGTGGTGGGCTCGACCCTGGACGCCGGGCGGCTCGCCCGCACGCTCGCGGACCACACGGTCACCGGCGTCGTCCACCTCGCGGCCAAGAAGCAGGTGGCCGAGTCGGTGGAGCGGCCGCTGCACTACTACCGGGAGAACGTCGAGGGCCTGCGGGTCCTGCTGGACGCCGTGACGGCGGCGGGGGTGCCGTCCTTCGTCTTCTCCTCGTCGGCGGCGGTGTACGGCATGCCGGACGTGGACCTCGTCACGGAGGAGACGCCGTGCCTGCCCATGTCGCCGTACGGCGAGACCAAGCTGGCCGGTGAGTGGCTGGTCCGCGCGACCGGCCGGGCGACCGGACTGTCGACCGCGTGCCTGCGCTACTTCAACGTGGCGGGCGCCGCGGGCGCGGAACTCGCGGACACGGGCGTGTTCAACCTCGTGCCGATGGTCTTCGAGAAGCTCACCGAGGACGTGCCGCCGCGCGTCTTCGGCGACGACTACCCGACCCCGGACGGCACCTGCGTGCGCGACTACATCCACGTGGTGGACCTGGCCGAGGCCCATGTCGCGGCGGCCCGGGCCCTGCGCTCCTCCCCCGGCCGCGACCTCACGCTCAACATCGGCCGGGGCGAGGGCGTCTCCGTCCGCGAGATGATCGACCGCATCAACGCCGTCACCGGCTACGACCGCCCGCCCGCCGTCGCCCCCCGCCGCCCGGGCGACCCGGCCCGGGTCGTGGCCTCCGCCGACCGCGCCGCCGCGGAACTGGGCTGGAAGGCCCGGCTGGACGTGCGGGACATGATCACGTCGGCGTGGGAGGGGTGGCTGCGGCTGCATCCGGAGGCGGAACGGGGCTGATCCGCCCCCGCACGCCGGGGCTGATCCGCCCCCCGCATCCGGAGTGAGCCCCGGCGCGCCTGCCGGGGCTCACGTCTGTGAGGCGCACGCTCCCACCCGAAGCAAGGACCGCCCCATGACGGCTCGCACTCCAAGGCCCCTGACGGCCGTGCCGGCCTAGAGCGCCTTCAGCCCCTCCGACGTGGCCCGGGCCAGCGCGCCCAGATACCCCTTCGGCAGTTTCGGGCTGCGGATGACCACCGAGCGCCAGTAGAGCGGGCCGGAGATCAGGTCGAGCGCGAGGTCGTGGTCGATGCCCTCGCGCAGTTCGCCGCGGCGCTCCGCCGCCGTCACGATGCCGGTGGCGACGCCGTCCTGCCCCTCGCGCAGGGCCTTGCGCAGAGCCTCGGCGATCTCGGGGTTGCGGGCCGCCTCGGCCTGGAGGTCGGGGATGATCTGCGAGGCGACGGGGTGGCGCAGGGCGCGGGACGTCACCTCGTAGAGAAGGCGCAGGTCGCCCTCCAGGGAGCCGGTGTCCGGCGCGGGCAGGCCCTGCACGGCGAGCGCCGAGACGATGTCGAGGACCAGGTGCAGTTTCGAGCGCCAGCGGCGGTACACCGCCGTCTTCCCGACCCCCGCCCGGCGCGCGATCCCCTCGATGGACATCCGCGCGTAGCCGACGGCCGCGAGCTCCTCGAAGACGGCAGCCCGGATCGCTTCCGTCACGTCTTCCCGCAGTACGGCCGCCCCCGCGGGGGCCCGGCGGCGCGGGGGCTGCTGGGGCTCGTCGGGCTTCGTCGTCATGCCGACAGCATAGGGCGTCACGACGAAACGGTTGCGTTCCGACGCTCGTGCGACGTACGCTCCCGTTACGACGATACGGTCCCGTCCCGACGTAAGGAGTCGTGAAGAGTCCGGTAAGAACCGGCTCTTCCTCGCTCTTCACCCCCCCAGGTCCCACACCCCCGAGCGAAAGCAGCGGATGTGAGTACGGTCCTCCACACACCGCCCAAGACACCGGCCCCGGCCGAACACGACCTCGCGGCCCTCGCCGCCCGCCACGGCCTCACGGTCAGCGGCGCCCGGCCCTCCCTGCCCGAGTACGTCCGGCAGCTGTGGGCCCGCCGCCACTTCATCACCGCGTTCGCCACCGCCAAGCTCACCGCCCAGTACAGCCAGGCGAAGCTCGGCCAGGTCTGGCAGGTGATGACCCCGCTGCTGAACGCGGCGGTCTACTACTTCATCTTCGGCGTGCTGCTCGGCACCAAGCACGGCGTGCCCGATTACATCCCGTTTCTGGTCACCGGCGTGTTCATCTGGACGTTCACGCAGAGCTCGATCATGGCGGGCACCCGCGCCATCTCCGGCAACCTCGGCCTGGTGCGCGCCCTGCACTTCCCGCGCGCCGCCCTGCCGATCTCCTTCTGTCTCCAGCAGCTCCAGCAGCTGATGTTCTCGATGGGCGCCCTGGTCGTCATCCTGCTCTGCTTCGGCGTGCCGGTCAGCGCGTCCTGGCTGCTGGCCCTGCCGGCCCTGTTCCTGCAGTTCACGTTCAACGCGGGCATCTCCATGGTCATGGCCCGGATGGGTGCCAAGACCCCCGACATCGCCCAGCTGATGCCGTTCGTGCTGCGCACCTGGATGTACGTCTCGGGCGTCATGTGGAGCATCGACAAGCTGGCGCAGAAGGACAGCCTGCCCCACGTGGTGAAGGTCGCGCTGGCGACCAACCCGGCAGCCGTCTACATCGACCTGATGCGCTTCGCCCTGATCGACAGCTTCCACGCGAGCCAGCTGCCCGCCCATGTGTGGGCGATCGCCGCGGGCTGGGCCCTGCTCGCGGGCGTCGGCGGCTTCATCTACTTCTGGAAGGCTGAGGAGACGTACGGCCGTGGCTGAGTACCCGAGCGAGAAGATCCCCACCGTCGTCGCCGACAGCGTGGACATCGTCTACCGCGTCAACGGCACCGGCGCCGGACGCGGCTCCGCGACCGCCGCCCTGAACCGCATCGTGCGCCGCAGGCAGGCCGAGAAGGCCTCGGGCGTGCGCCGGGTGCACGCCGTGAAGAACGTGTCCTTCGTCGCCTACCGGGGCGAGGCGATCGGCCTGATCGGCACCAACGGCTCCGGCAAGTCGACCCTGCTGAAGGCCGTCGCCGGGCTCCTGCCCGTGGAGAACGGCCGCATCTACACCGACGGCCAGCCCTCCCTGCTCGGCGTCAACGCCGCCCTGATGAACGACCTGACCGGCGAGCGCAACGTGCACCTCGGCGGCCTGGCCATGGGCATGTCCCGCGAACAGGTCAAGGACCGCTACCAGGAGATCGTCGACTTCTCCGGCATCGACGAGAAAGGCGACTTCATCACGCTGCCGATGCGGACGTACTCCTCCGGCATGGCCGCGCGGCTGCGGTTCTCCATCGCCGCCGCCAAGGACCACGACGTCCTGCTGATCGACGAGGCGCTGGCCACCGGCGACCGCTCCTTCCAGAAGCGCTCCGAGGAGCGCATCCGCGAGCTGCGCAAGCACGCCGGCACGGTGTTCCTGGTCAGCCACAACAACAAGTCGATCCGCGACACCTGCGACCGGGTGCTGTGGCTGGAGCGCGGGGAGCTGCGCATGGACGGGCCGACGGCGGACGTGCTCAAGGAGTACGAGGCCTTCACCGGAGACAAGGCCGACAAGGCACCCAAGCCGAAGGCGAAGGCCGCCGTTCCCTCGTGAGGCGCACTCGGTCAGCCGTTTCATCCCATTGATGGCAGCATGACCGCATACCGTGCAGCCGTGAGAGGGGTTCCCGTGATGGCCGAGCTCAGCGTCGTCGTCCACGGGCCGAACGTGCAGGACCATCTGACGGAACTCCTCGACTCCCTCGCCGCCCACCCCCTGCCGGACACCGAGGTGATCGTGGCCGCGGTCGGCGACTGGGCCCGCGAGACCGCCGAGCGGCACACCCCGGAGGTCCAGGTCGTGCCACTGCCGGACGGCACCGGTGACGCGGCGGCCCGGGCGGCGGGCGCGGCCCGCGCCTCCGGCCGCTGGCTGCACTTCGTCCACGCCAAGGACGGCCTGCCCGCCGGCACCCCGCGCATGATCGCCGAGCGGGTGGCCGAACTCCCCGGGGAGGTAGACGTCCTCCTCGTCGACCACGTCCGCAGCACCTGGCACACCTCCGGCATGCCCTCCCCGGACGGCCCGCTCCTCGCCCGGGCAGGCCGCGCCGACGTACCCCTGGACGACTGCTCGCCCCTGCTGCGGCTGACCCCGCTGCTCGGCACCCGCGTCCTGCGCGCGGACTTCTGGCGGGCACACGAGGCGCGGCTGACCACCGACGACGAGCCGTACGCCGCCCTGGCCGCCCTGCTGCTCGCCGACCGTGTCGCCTGCCTGCCGCACATCGCCTACGAGGACCGCCGGCTGCGCCCCGCGAGCCTGCCCCCGGTCACCCCCGAGCAGCGCTACGGCCTCGTCGAGCGCTACGAGTCCCTCCTCGACCTCACCCGCGACCGGCGCACCGCGCACACCGTGCTCTACGACCTCATGGTCCGCGACTGCCTGCGCACCTTCGCCCGCGGCGGCATGGAGGAGGAGGTCGCGCGGGAGTTCTTCCGCCGGGCGTCCCTGGCGGCCCTGCGCCGCCGCCCCGAGGGTCACCGCCGCCCGGGCGGGCTCGAAGGCGTCCGGCGCGGCCTGCTGGAGGAGGGCGCCTACGCGAAGTACCGGGCCTTCCAGGCCGTCAACCGCACCCGCCGCAGCGCCAAGTCGGCCGTCCGGGCCCGTAAGCGCCAGGCGGGCGCCAGACTCCGCGACCACCAGTACCGCAGGGCGCTGAGCAGGCCCGTCAATCCACACCTCGCGGTGTTCGCGGCGTACTGGAACCGCGGCGTCGCCTGCAACCCCGCCGCGACCGCCGCCAAGCTCGCCGAACTGGCCCCGCAGATCCACGCGGTGTGGGTGGTCACCGAGGAGAACGCGGCCCTGCTGCCGACCGGCACCGACCACGTCGTGCCCGGCAGCCGCCGCTACTGGGAGGTGCTGGCGAGCGCCAAGTACCTCGTCAACAACGTCAACTTCGAGAACGCCGTGGTCAAACGCCCGGACGCGATCCACGTCCAGACCCACCACGGCACGCCCCTGAAGCGCATGGGCATCGACCAGCTGGCGTTCCCGGCCGCCGCGCAGGGCCTGGACTTCAAGGCGCTTCTGGAGCGCATCGACCGATGGGACTTCAGCGTCTCGGCCAACAGCCACACCACCCGCATGTGGGAGCGGGCGTACCCGTCGCGCTATGTCTCCCTGGACCACGGCTATCCGCGCAACGACGTCTACTACACGGCCGGCGCCGACGACATCCGCGCGGTCCGCGACCGCCTCGGTATCGCCCCGGGCCGCCGTGCCGTCCTCTACGCGCCCACCCACCGCGACTACGAGGCCGGCTGGACCCCGCGCCTGGACCTCGCCACCCTCGCCGACCGCCTGGGCGACGACACGGTGCTGCTCGTACGCGGCCACTACTTCTACGGCGGTGCCGCCTCCCCGCTCACCGGCCTGCGCCGCACCGGCCGGATCATCGACGTCTCCTCCTACGACCCGGTCGAGGAACTGTGCCTGGCGGCGGACGCCCTGGTCACGGACTACTCCTCGATCATGTTCGACTACGCCAACCTCGACCGGCCGATCGTGATCCACGCCGACGACTGGGAGACGTACCGCACCACCCGCGGCGTCTACTTCGACCTGATGACGGAGGCCCCGGGCCCGGTCGCACGCACCCAGCAGGAGCTGACGGAGATCCTCACCACCGACGCCTGGCGCGACGAGAGCGCGGCGAAGACCAGGGCCGTCTTCCGGCGCCGGTTCTGCGAGTACGACGACGGGCGCGCCGCCGAACGCGTCGTCCGCCGGGTCTTCCTCGGCCAGGACGAACGGGACCTGCCGCCCGTGCTGCCGATCGAGGAACGCACACCGGCTCCGACCCCGCAGGAGGCGACCGCATGAGCACCCCCGACGTCACCGTGACGGTCATCGTCCACAACGACGCCGAGCGACTCCCCCGCGCCGTCGAGTCGGTCCGCCGCCAGACCCACGCGAACCTCGAAATCATCATCAGCGACGACCACTCCACGGACGCGACGCCCGCGGTGGCCCAGCGGCTCGCGGCCGAGGACCCCCGCATCCGCCACCTCCGCCTGGAGCGGAACAGCGGCGGTTGCAGCGTCCCGCGCAACCGCGCCCTGGAGATCGCGCGGGCGCCGTTCCTGATGTTCCTCGACAGCGACGACGAACTCCCCGACAACGCCGTCGAGCTGCTGCTCGCCGCGCACCGCGAACGCGAGATCGACTTCGCGATGGGCGCCGTGCAGCGGGTCCGGGTGGACAACGGCCGCCGCTCGACGTGGATGCCGCACCTGGTCGCCGAGCGCCGCGCCCTCGACGGTATCGAGGCCGACCCGCGCCTGCTCTTCGAGCACCTGGCCACCAGCAAGATGTACGCCCGCGCCTTCCTCGACCGGCACGACCTGCGCTTCCCCGAGGGCATCCACTACGAGGACCAGCTGTTCTCGGCGCAGGCGTACTGCCTGGCCAAGAGCTTCACGATCATCCCGGAGCCGGTCTACCGCTGGTACGTGGCGCCCTTCGCGGCCTCTGAGGCCGCCTCGATATCCAACCAGCGGCACAAGCTCGCCAACGTCCGCGACCGGGTCCACGTCCAGCACCTCATCGACGCGTTCCTGGCCGAGAGCGGGCACGAGTCACTGCGCGAGGACAAGGACCACAAGTTCCTCAAGCACGACTTCCGGATGTACGCCGGTGACCTGCCCTACCGGGACGACGCCTGGCTGTCGTCCTTCGCGGATCTCGTCACCCCCTACCTCGACACGCTCACCCCGGGCGCGTTCGCCCGTCTCCCGCGCGCCGAACGCGTCGTCGTCCAGCTGATCCGCGACCGGCGCCTGCCGGAGGCGCGGCTGGCGGCCCGGGGCCTGGGGCACGGGGTGGCGCCGAGGCGCGTGACGACCGACGCGGAGGGGCGCACCTACTGGGGGGACCGCGTCCCCGAGTCGGAGTGGTCCCGCCGTGAGCTGGACATCTCCGACCTGGAGCTGGAGACGCGCCCCTTCCCGAGCGCCCAGTTCCGCCACGAGATCAAGGAGATCACCCGGGGCCCGGGCGCCTCGGTCGACCTCACGATCCGCACGTACGACCCGGCGCTGCGCCTCCCCGTCGGCCCTCAGCGGGCAACACTCCTCATCGCCCCGGGCGGCCACCGTCTTCACGTCCACTTCCGCCTCTCCCCCGTCCGCCCCGGCATCTTCGAGGGCCACGCCCACCTCGACCTCGGGGCGGCCCGGCTCCCCCTCCAGGGCTTCGCGGGGATCCGCCACCCGCTGCTCCGCCTCCGGCACCAGGGCCTGTCCCACACGGGCCTGTTGCTGGCGCCCCTGACCTTCCCGACGCTGACGACACGCGTCCCGTCCCACCACCTGACGGTGGAACCGGAGGGCCACGGCCCGGGCCGCCTCCAGGTCCGCTGGAAACCGGTGGGGGTGACGGCGAAGCTGATCCGCCCGACGGTCCGCAGACTGGCCCGCCCGAGGGTGAAGTCGGCGGCACGGCTGGTGGCGAGCGCGCTGAAGTAGCGCCAAGGAACGGTGCCCCGGGCCTTGATCGGCCCGGGGCACCTGTCACGCCGTACGCCCTAGGAGTGCGTGCGCAGCAGCGTCCTCATCGTGCGCATGGCCACCGACAGGTTGGCCAGGTCGAACGAGTCGGAGCTCTGGATGTCCTCCAGTGTGGTGCGGGCCCTGCTCAGGATCGCCGCGTTCTTCTGCTCCCACGCCTTGAAGCGCTGCTCGGGCGTCGAGGTGCCGTTGCCGACGGCCAGGACGTCGGCCGTCAGCGCCGCGTGCGCCGCGTACAGGTCCTCGCGGATCGCCGCGCGGGCCATGGACTGCCAGCGGTCGGCCCGGGGCAGCTCGATGATGCGGTCCATGAGCTGGGTGATGCGCAGCCGGTCGGCCAGGTCGTAGTACACCTCGGCGACGTCCAGCGGCTCCCGGCCCATGCGGCCGGCGATCGAGACGATGTCGAGCGTCGGGAAGGCCGAGGAGAAGCCCGCCACCCGCGTGGCGAGTTCGTCCGGGACCCCGGCGCCGGTCAGCTCGTCGTAGATCTTCTGGTACCACTCCAGGTCGGCGCCGCGCAGCAGCTTCGGCAGCTGCCCCCAGACCTGCTCGACCCGGTCGGCGAAGAAGTCGACCGTCCCGGCGAGCTCCAGCGGCTGCGGCCGGTTGTTGAGCAGCCAGCGCGTGCCGCGCTCCACCAGGCGGCGGGCGTGCAGCCGGATGCGGGTCTGGACCTCGGCCTGGACCTTGTTGTCGAGCGCCTCGACCCCGTCCCACACCGGGGACTGGCGGAAGATCGCCCGGGCCGCGGTCTGCGCCCGCACGATCTCCTCCAGCGACGCGCCGGTCTCCTCGCGCAGGCGGTGCAGGTACGTCGTACCACCCGTGTTGACCGTGTCGTTGACCAGGACCGTCGTGGTGATCTCACGGCGCAGCGGGTGGCCGTCGAGCCGCTCGCGGAACTGCTCGCGCAGCTCGGTCGGGAAGTACGCGTGCAGCAGGCCCTTCAGGTACGGGTCGTCCGGCAGCGAGGTGTGCAGCAGCTCCTCGGCGACCGTGATCTTCGTGTACGCCAGCAGGACGGCCGTCTCCGGACCGGTCAGGCCCTGCCCCTGGGCGAGCCGCTCGCGGATCTGCCGGTCGGCGGGCAGGAACTCCAGCGCCCGGTCCAGGTGCCCCTCCCTGACCAGGTGCTTCATGAAGCGCTGCTGGGCGTGGAGCATGGCGCTGGACTGGGCGAGGGCGTTGGCGATCGCCGTGTTCTGCGCGTAGTTGTTGCGCAGCACCAGGCGGCCGACCTCGTCGGTCATCTCGGCGAGCAGCTTGTTGCGCTGCTTGACGGTCATGTCGCCGTCCCGGACCAGACCGTTGAGCAGGATCTTGATGTTCACCTCGTGGTCGGAGGTGTCCACGCCCGCGCTGTTGTCGATGGCGTCGGTGTTGATCCGGCCGCCGTGCAGCGCGAACTCGATCCGGCCGAGCTGGGTCAGGCCGAGGTTGCCGCCCTCGCCGACGACCTTGACGCGCAGGTCCTGGCCGTCGACGCGGATGGCGTCGTTGGCCTTGTCGCCCACGTCCGCGTTCGATTCGGCGGAGGACTTGACGTACGTGCCGATGCCGCCGTTCCACAGCAGGTCCACCGGCGCGTGCAGGATCGCCTTCATCAGGTCGGCCGGGGTGAGCTTGTTGACCTTGGCCTCGATGCCGAGGGCCTCGCGGATGTGCGCGTTGACCGGGATCGCCTTGGCCGTGCGCGGGAAGATACCGCCGCCGGCCGACAGCAGCTCCTTGTCGTAGTCCTCCCAGCTGGAGCGGGGCAGCTCGAACAGGCGGCGGCGCTCGGCGTAGGAGGTGGCGGCGTCCGGGTTCGGGTCGAGGAAGATGTGCCGGTGGTCGAAGGCGGCGACCAGGCGGATGTGCTCGGAGAGCAGCATGCCGTTGCCGAACACGTCACCGGACATGTCACCGATGCCGACGACCGTGAAGTCCTCGCTCTGGCAGTCCACGCCCATGTCACGGAAGTGCCGCTTGACCGACTCCCAGGCACCGCGGGCGGTGATGCCCATGCCCTTGTGGTCGTAGCCGGCGGAGCCGCCGGAGGCGAAGGCGTCACCCAGCCAGAAGTTGTACTGCTCGGCGACCCCGTTGGCGATGTCGGAGAAGGTCGCCGTGCCCTTGTCGGCGGCGACGACGAGGTAGGTGTCGTCCTCGTCGTGCCGGACGACGTCCGCCGGGGGCACGACCTCGCCCGCGACCATGTTGTCGGTGATGTCGAGCAGCGCCGAGATGAACGTCTTGTAGCTGGCGACGCCCTCGGCGAGCCATGCGTCCCGGTCCACGGACGGGTCCGGCAGCTGCTTGGCGACGAAGCCGCCCTTGGCGCCGACCGGCACGATCACGGTGTTCTTCACCATCTGCGCCTTGACCAGGCCGAGGATCTCGGTGCGGAAGTCCTCACGCCGGTCGGACCAGCGCAGGCCACCACGCGCGACCTTGCCGAAGCGCAGGTGCACGCCCTCGACGCGTGGCGAGTACACCCAGATCTCGAACGCCGGGCGCGGTGCCGGCAGGTCGGGGATGGCCTGCGGGTCGAACTTCATGGAGACGTAGTCGTGCGGCCGGCCGCCCGCCGCCTCCTGGAAGAAGTTGGTCCGCAGCGTCGCCTTGATGACGGTGAGGAAGGACCGCAGGATCCGGTCCTCGTCGAGCGAGGCCACCTGGTCGAGGGCCGCGTCGACCTCCTCCAGCAGCGCGTCCACGATCTCGTGGCCCGCGCGCTGCCGGTCCGGCGACATCCGCGCCTCGAACAGGGAGACGAGCAGCCGGGTGGTGTGGACGTTGTTGCGGAGGGTGTCCTCCATGTAGTCCTGGCTGAACGTCGACGCCGCCTGGCGCAGGTACTTGGCGTACGCGCGCAGCACCACGGCCTGGCGCCAGGTCAGCCCGGCGCTCAGCACGAGGGCGTTGAAGCCGTCGTTCTCCGCCTTGCCGGTCCAGGTGGCGGCGAAGGCGTCCTGGAAGCGCTCGCGGGCGTCGTCGCCGAAGTAGTCCCCGCCGCCGTTGGCGCGGGGCATGCGCAGACCGAAGTCGTAGATCCAGGCCACGCTGCGGTCCGAGCAGCGCAGCTCGTAGGGCCGCTCGTCGACGACCTCGACACCGAGCCGGTTGAGGACCGGCAGCACGGCCGAGAGGGAGATCGCGTCGCCCGTGCGGTAGATCTTGAAGCGGCGCTCCTCGGGGGCGGCGCCCACCGGCTCGTACAGGCTGAGCGAGAAGTCCTTGTCCGCCTCGGCGTTGAGCTGTTCCAGGTGGACGAGGTCGGCGACCGCGGCACGCGGGTTGTGGTCGGCCTTGTAGCCCTCGGGGAAGGCGTGCGCGTAGCGGCGCAGCGCCTCGGCCGCGTGCTCCTCGCCGAGCTCGGCGTTGAGCGCCTCGGCGAAGGCGTCCTCCCAGGAGCGGGCGGCCTCCACCAGCCGGGCTTCGATGCGCTCCTTGTCGGAGTCGGACAGCTCCGGCAGCTCGGTGCCCTGCGGGACGCGCACCACGAAGTGCAGCCGGGACAGGATCGACTCGGTGTTCCACGCCGTGAAGTCGACGCTGATCCCGCCGAGCTCCTCCTTCAGGATCTCGATGATCCGCAGGCGCACGCCCGTGGTGTAGCGGTCGCGCGGGAGGTAGACGAGGGCGGAGTAGTAGCGCCCGTACTCGTCCTGGCGCAGGTAGAGCCTGAGGCGCCTGCGCTCCTGGAGGTAGAGCACGGAGGTGACGATCGACCGCAGCTCGTCGACCGGGGTCTGGAACAGCTCGTCGCGCGGGTACGTCTCCAGGATCTGCAGCAGGTCGCGCCCGTCGTGGCTGTTGGGCGAGAACCCGGCCTGCTTCAGGACCTCCTCGACCTTGCGCCGGATGACCGGCACCCGGCGCACGGACTCGGTGTAGGCGGCGGAGGAGAACAGCCCGAGGAAGCGCCGCTCGCCGATGACGTTGCCGTCCGCGTCGAACTTCTTGACGCCGATGTAGTCCAGGTACGACGGCCGGTGCACGGTGGCCCGGCTGTTCGCCTTGGTCAGCACGAGCAGCTTGTGCTCCCGCGCCTTGGCCCGGGCGTCGGCGGGCAGCCGTTCGAACGAGGGGCTGACCGGGTGGCTCTCCTCGGCCGCGTGGTGCGGGTCCGCGCGCAGTATGCCGAGCCCGGTGCCGGGCACGGCGGCCAGCGAGTCGTCGTCGCGCAGCTGGTACTCGCGGTAGCCGAGGAAGGTGAAGTGGTCGTCGGAGAGCCAGCGCAGCAGCTCGCGGGCCTCCTCGACCTGGGGTCCGGGCAGGTCACCGGGGATGGGCTCGTCCGGCAGCCCCTCCGCCAGCCGGATCGCCGCCTCCCGCATCTTGCCCCAGTCCTCGACGGCCTCACGGGCGTCGGACAGCACGCGCAGCAGGTCGGCGGTGATCTGCTTCAGGTCGGCCCGGTCGGTCTCGCGGTCGATCTCGACGTGGATCCAGGACTCGACGTGCGCGTCGTGCGGGAGGTCGCCGGTGGCGGGGGTCGACAGGACCTCGATGAGCTTGCCGGTGACGTCGCGCCGCACGACGAACTGGGGGTGGATGACGACGTGGATGCCACGCCCCTGACGCGTCAGCTCATTGGTGACGGAGTCGACGAGGAAGGGCATGTCGTCGGTGACGACCTCGACCACGGAGTGGCTGCAGGTCCACCCGTTCTCTTCGACCGTGGGGGTGTGCACCCGGACGTTGGCCGTGCCCTGGGGGCGGTTCTCGGCCAGCCGGTAGTGCGATACGGCGGCTCCGAAGACGTCGACCGGGTCGCGGTCGGTGAGGTCCTCCGGGGCCGTGTGCAGGTAGTAACGCTGGAGGAACGTCAGGAGGGTCTCGCGGTCCGGGGCCTTCTGGGCGTCTGGGGTCTCCTCGCCCGTCGACCCGGTCGGTAGGTGCCCCCCGACCGGGCTGTTCTCAGCTACCCGGGCGGCCCTCTCGAGCAACTCGGCCTTGGCTTCGTCCAGCTTGGTCTGCATTGTCCTCTGGCTCCTGTCGCGCGCCGTTGCGTGACGTAGAAGGAAGTACGGCCTCTGCGCTTACGACCTCACGTCGTGACACGGGGTATCCGGTCTGGTCCGACGCTATGCCGCAAGGTGAGATGAGCGGGGGTGTCTGAGCCATTCTTGAGCTGCGCCACCGGTGTGACGATGCTCTCTGCGACGCCCGGGTCCTGGTGATGTTCGGCGTCCCGGGAGCCCTCGACGGCACGTCCCGCCCGCGAAGACCAGCGACTGCCGCCCGGTCACGGATGTCGTCCGTGCTCTCCGGGCGCAGGGCAGGGACGACGACGTCCCCGCGAACTATCGCGCTGATCACGCCACCAAGGCTATCGCTCCTTACAGGGGCTCCGTCATGAGCCGTATGTGTACAAAACCAGCCCTGGAAGTTTGACGTTCTGCACAGTGCCGCTACGCGTTCCGGTCTGGGGGGACCTCTTGTCCGGTCCGGGAGACCTCTGGGAGCCGGTCAGGCCGCGAGCCGCTCCGCCTCCTCGACCGCCTCCTCCAGCGTGTCCACGACAGGCACGCCGACCGCTTCCAGGCTCACCCGGCTGTGCGACCCGCCGGTGTACAGCACGGCCCGGGCCCCGACGTGCAGCGCGGCTACGGCGTCGTCCGCCGCGTCCCCGATCACCACGGTGCGCTCCGGCGCCACCCCGCTCAGCGACGCCAGGTGCCGCACCATGTGCTCGGCCTTGCTGCCCCCCGACGGCCCGGTCCGCCCGTCCACCCGTATGAAGTGCGGCTCGATGCCGAAGCCGCGCACCAGCGGCACGAGCTCCTCGTGCACGTACATGCTCAGGATCGACTGGCTGCGGCCCGCCGAACGCCACCCGGCCAGCAGCTCCACGGCCCCGACCGTCAGCCCGCACGCCGTCCGGTGCTCGGCGTAGTACCGGTGGAAGACGTCGTCCATCGCCTCCCACTCGGCCTCGGTCGGCAGCCGCCCCATCAGCCGCTCGTAGAACTTCGGCACCGGCACGCAGTACAGCTCCCGGTACTTCTCCAGCGTCAGCGGCTCGAGCCCCAGCTCGGCGAAGGCCGCGTTCGTCGCCCCGATGATCGCGTCGATGTCGTGGAACAGCGTCCCGTTCCAGTCCCAGACGATGTGCGCGCCCGTCTTCATCCCCATGCCTGAAAACGTACCCGCCCCCACTGACAATCAAGAGGACGGCGCCTCAACGCGCCCCCGGGGCCATGTTCAGTCCCGGTGCCCGACCAGGTTCGCGATCTCCTGCGTGGCGAACCACAGCAGCTCGTGGTCCTCGGCCCCGTCCACGAGGGACTGCGCGTCGTCGTCCCCGCCGTCCGCCGCCCGCAGCGCGTCGGCGGCCGCCGTCACATCGGCCTGGGCGTCCGCCGCGTCGACGTGCACCGACGCCGCCTTGCCCAACGGCACCGCGTCCGCGACCCGCACCTCGCCCGGCGCCGGATCGAGCTCCCGGCCGGGATCCGCGCTCACGGCCCGGTCGGCCACGTCGACGGCGATCACGACCCGGCGCCGCGGCGCGTCGGGCTCGGCCGCCAGCAGGCGCAGCGAGGCCAGCGCGGCCCGGCCGAGCGCCGCGTACTCCAGTTCCTCGGTGTCGTCGGAGACGTACCACTCGCGCAGCCCGGGCGTCACGGCGTAGGCGACGAACGGTCCGGCTCCCAGCTCGCCCGTCCTGTACGCCTCGGCGAGACCGGGGAGGGTCAGGGGCACGTAGACACGCATGGGCTGGCCGCTTTCGTGGTCGTGGTCGGGGGATCCGAAGGGCTCCGCGAGGCTGCGGAAGGCCTTCAGGATACGTGCGGGGCGTCCCCTTTCGAGTCCCGCCCCGAGCCGCCCGGGGCGTCCACTCCGGGCCGGGAATTCACCCTGCACACCCCCGCACTCACGGGCTCCACGCCTCTGATATCACCCGGATAAGTGAACCTTCCGGCGCCCACGACGCGTATCCCGCTTCCTTGCCGCCGCCCCCGTCGGCCCCGTACAAGATCACCACCCGAAGTTACTCCCCGGTACTCGCCGGGCCCACGAAACGGGGACCCCCATGCACAAGGTCATGACCAGGACCCAGCCCCGCCCCACCCGCGCCCGACCCGGCACCGGCCGCCCCGCGACGACGGCTCCCCTCACACGGGGGAGCACGACGCTCCTCGACGGCACCGCGCCACCTGCACCGGCCGACACCGCGCCCGGAGCTGCACCCCGCCCCTCGGACGGCGCTGCTCCACGCCCGACCGGCGCCACCCCACCCCGCTTCCCCACCCGCCATGAAGCCGCGCCGGCCGCCCCGGCCGGCGCAGCACCTCCGCGTTCCCCCGGGAGCGGCCGGGCCCGGCCTCCGGCGGCGGGCGGACGTCCTCCGGCCTCCATCCGTGCCCGGGCCTCCCGCACCCGCCCGTCGGACACACGCCCGCCGACCCCCTCGGCGACCCGGACAGCACCCCGCAGGACCACGGCAACGGACTCCACCCCGGCGCCCACGGACGCGACCCCTTCCGCCCTCGCCGAGGCCGGAACGGCCCCCCGCGTCCCGGCCCAGGGTTCCCGCCCCGCGGTGATCCCCCAGCCCCTGCCCACCGACCTCTTCGCCGACCTCCTCGTCGCCGTGCTGAGCGGTCACCGCCCCGTCCACTCGATGCTCCGCCACACCCGTGGCCGCGCCTACGACGAGCTGGCGTGGCTGGCCGAACGCGGCCCCCTGCGCACGCGCGGCGCCCGTCCCGTCGTCCGCGACATCGGCTACTACGAGCCCCGTCCGGGTGCCATCGAGGCCTTCGCCCGTATCGGTGCCGGCGACCGGCTGCGCGCCATGGCCTTCCGCCTGGAACTCGGGCGGGACCGCCGGTGGCGCTGCACGGCGGTCGAACTCGGCGGCCCCCGCCCGCCTCGCCCCGAAGCCGGCTGAGGCCGCATCGCCCACTGAGGCCGCATCGCCCACTGAGGCCGCATCGCCGGCTGAAGCTGTCGACGCCGGCCTATGCCGTCGACGCCATGACGCCGAAGGGCCGGACACCCTCAGGTGTCCGGCCCTTCGAGCCGCTACGACGTCCAGGCGAGCGTCACTTCTTGCGGCGCCCGCGGCCCCGCGCCTGCTTGCGCCGCTCCGCGCGCGTGAGGCCGTCGGCCTCGGAGCGCACCGGCTCGCCGTCCTCGGTGAAGTCGCCCTCGATGGTGCCGCCCTCGCCGTCGACCGTCGGCGCGGAGAAGTGGAGGTTGCGCCGCTGCGGGACGTCGAGGCCCTTGGCGCGGATCTCCGGCCGGGAGCCCGCCTGCGCCGGCACCGCGTCCTGCTTCTCCAGGTCGGCCACCGGCTTGGTGTCCTCGACCGGGACCTCCTCGACCTGCTGCTCGACCTGGACCTCCAGGTTGAACAGGTAGCCGATGGACTCCTCCTTGATGCCCTCCATCATCGCGGTGAACATGTCGAAGCCCTCGCGCTGGTACTCGACCAGCGGGTCCTTCTGCGCCATGGCGCGCAGACCGATGCCCTCCTGGAGGTAGTCCATCTCGTAGAGGTGCTCGCGCCACTTGCGGTCCAGGACCGACAGCACGACCCGGCGCTCCAGCTCCCGCATGATCTCGGAGCCGAGCTGGTCCTCACGCGCCTGGTACTGCTCGTGGATGTCGTCCTTGATGGAGTCGCCGATGAACTCGGCGGTCAGCCCGGCACGGTCGCCCGCCGCCTCCTCCAGCTCCTCGACCGTGATGTTGCACGGGTAGAGCTGCTTGAAGGCGCCCCACAGCCGGTCGAGGTCCCAGTCCTCGGGGAAGCCCTCGGCGGTCTCGGCCTGGACGTAGGCGTCGATGGTGTCGTCCATGAAGTGCTGTACCTGCTCGTGCAGGTCCTCGCCCTCCAGGACGCGGCGCCGCTCGCCGTAGATGACCTCGCGCTGGCGGTTGAGCACCTCGTCGTACTTCAGGACGTTCTTGCGCGTCTCGAAGTTCTGCTGCTCGACCTGCGACTGGGCGGAGGCGATCGCGCGGGTGACCATCTTGTTCTCGATCGGCACGTCGTCCGGGACGTTGGCCATCGACATCACGCGCTCGACCATCTGGGCCTTGAACAGGCGCATCAGGTCATCGCCGAGGGAGAGGTAGAAGCGGGACTCGCCGGGGTCGCCCTGACGGCCGGAGCGACCGCGCAGCTGGTTGTCGATGCGCCGCGACTCGTGGCGCTCGGTGCCCAGCACGTAGAGCCCGCCGAGCTTCTCGACCTCGTCCTTCTCGTTCTGGACGGCCTTCTCGGCCCGCTGGAGCGCCTCGGGCAGGGCGTGCGCCCACTCCTCGATGTGCTCCTCGGGGTCGAGGCCACGCTGGCGCAGCTCCGCCTCGGCGAGGTCCTCGGGGTTGCCGCCGAGCTTGATGTCCGTACCACGGCCGGCCATGTTCGTGGCCACCGTGACGGCGCCCTTGCGGCCGGCCTGGGCGACGATCGTCGCCTCCCGGTCGTGCTGCTTGGCGTTCAGCACCTCGTGCTGGATGCCGCGCTTGCTGAGCTGCTGCGAGAGGTACTCGGACTTCTCGACGGAGGTCGTGCCGACGAGGATCGGCTGCCCCTTGCGGTGCTTCTCCTCGATGTCGTCGACGACCGCCTCGAACTTGGCGACCTCGGTCCGGTAGATCAGGTCCGACTGGTCCTTGCGGACCATCGGCCGGTTGGTCGGGATCGGCACCACGCCGAGCTTGTAGATCTGGTGGAACTCCGCGGCCTCGGTCATGGCCGTACCGGTCATGCCGCACAGGCCCGGCTGTTCCTTGCCGTTGTGGTCGTGGCGCTTGTAGAGGCGGAAGAAGTTCTGGAGGGTGATCGTGGCGAGCGTCTGGTTCTCGTCCTTGATCGGCACCGACTCCTTGGCCTCGATCGCCTGGTGCATGCCCTCGTTGTAGCGGCGGCCCGCGAGGATACGTCCGGTGTGCTCGTCGACGATCATGACCTCGTCGTCGATGATGACGTAGTCCTTGTCCTTCTTGAAGAGCTCCTTGGCCTTGATGGCGTTGTTCAGGTAGCCCACCAGCGGGGTGTTCACCGACTCGTAGAGGTTGTCGATGCCCAGCCAGTCCTCGACCTTGGCGACACCGGACTCGTGGATGGCGACGGTGCGCTTCTTCTCGTCGACGTCGTAGTCGCCGGTCTCCTCGATGCCCTTGAGCGGCTGGCCGGCCTCGCCGCGCTTGAGGCGCTTCACCAGCTTGGCGAAGTCCCCGTACCACTTGGTGGCCTGGTCGGCCGGGCCGGAGATGATCAGCGGCGTACGGGCCTCGTCGATGAGGATGGAGTCGACCTCGTCGACGATGGCGAAGTTGTGGCCGCGCTGGACGAGCTCGTCCTGGGACCAGGCCATGTTGTCGCGCAGGTAGTCGAAGCCGAACTCGTTGTTCGTGCCGTACGTGATGTCGCAGGCGTACTGCTCGCGGCGCTGAGCCGGCGTCATGTTGGCGAGGATGCAGCCGACCTCGAGGCCCAGGAACCGGTGGACGCGGCCCATCATCTCGGAGTCGCGCTCGGCCAGGTAGTCATTGACCGTGATGATGTGGACGCCCTTGCCGGACAGGGCGTTCAGATAGGCCGGCAGGGTGCCGACGAGGGTCTTGCCCTCACCGGTCTTCATCTCGGCCACGTAGCCCATGTGCAGGGCCGCGCCACCCATCATCTGCACGTCGTAGTGACGCTGGCCGAGGACGCGCTTGGCGGCCTCGCGGACGGTGGCGAACGCCTCGGGCAGCAGGTCGTCCAGGGTCTCGCCGTCGGCGTAGCGCTGCTTGTACTCATCGGTGAGGGCGCGCAGCTCGGCGTCGGAGAGGTCGACGAAGTCCTCTTCGATGGAGTTGACCTGGTCCGCGATGCGGTGCAGCTTGCGCAGGATCTTGCCTTCGCCTGCACGCATGATCTTCGAGAGGACGGACACGGGGGTTGGTCTCCTTGCCGGTCGGGCCTGGGACGGTCGGTTACCACTTGACTTACTGAGCAACGGCCATCGTATGCGAGGACCCCACCGCGCCGGGAGGGCCTGCCGTGACGGCGACCGTCCGCTGCTTCGATTCTGATTCACGTCTGCGTCGAGATTCACGTCTGCTTCAAAGGGGACAACGTGCAGCCCCCTCGGATAGTGCCGCACCCCTCCACCGAATTGCACAACCCGTGATCACCTCTTCACCGAGGGCAAACACGGGACATCACGGCCGGCGTCCGAGCAGAATCGCCCGATGGAACCCGTCACCCTCACCACGGACCGTCTGTTGCTGCGCACGGTGGGACCCCAGGACACCGACGCGGTGCACGAGGCCTGCCAGGACCCCGACATCCAGCGCTGGACCACGATCCCCTCGCCCTACCTGCGCGAGCACGCCCAGAGCTTCACCGGACAACTGGTCCCGGACGGCTGGCGGGACGGCTCCATGTTCACCTTCGGCGTCTTCCTGCACTCCGGGGAACTGGCGGGCATGCTCGGCATCACGATGCGTGCCCTGGGCATGGGCGAGATCGGTTTCTGGGCCGCCAAGCAGCACCGCGCCAACGGCTACGTCACCGAGGCCGTCCTCACCGTCTGCCGCTGGTCCTTCACCCGCGCCGCACTCGACCGCGTCGAATGGCGCGCCGAGGTGGGCAACCGGGCCTCCCGCGCGGTGGCGGAACGAGCGGGCTTCACGATCGAGGGCACGCTGCGTTCCGCGACGAACAACAAGGGAGTACGACGGGACACCTGGGTGGGCTCGCTGCTCCCCTCGGACCTGGGCCTGCCGTCCACGGCCCCGTACCTGCCGGCACGCTGACCTGCCCGTCCTCCATGAGAACCCGCAGGTCACCTCCCGTTGTCAGTCCCACCCCCTACGCTGCGCCCATGACCACCCCTCGCCCCATTGCCGACCTCTCCGCGGACGAGGCCCGCAGAATCGCGCTCCGCGCCCAAGGCTTCCTCGGCGCGCCCGACCGCCGTTCCGGTGTCCGTGGCGTCCTGCGCCACCTGGGCGCGATACAGCTCGACACCATCTCGGTCCTGGCCCGCTCCCATGAACTCGTCCCGTATGCCCGGCTGGGCGCGGTCGGCCGCAGAACGGTCGAGGACGCCTACTGGCAGGACACGCACTCCTTCGAGTACTGGTCCCACGCCGCCTGCATCCTGCCCATCGAGGAGTGGCCCCACTTCGCCTTCCGCCGCCGCGCCTACCGCAACCGCCCGCACTGGAACCACGACCTGCCCGACGGCGTCTACGACCAGGTCATCAAGCAGCTCCGCTCCGAAGGCCCCCTCACGGCGACGGAGTTGGGCGGCGCGAAGAAGACGAACGACTGGTGGGACTGGTCAGGCTCCAAGGTCGCGGTGGAACGCGCCCTCATGTACGGCGAGGTGGTCTGCGTGGAGCGCCGCGGCTGGAAGCGCATCTACGACCTCGCCGAGCGCGCCGTGCCCGACGATCTGCTGCACGACGAGCTGGACGACACCGAGTGCCTGCGCCGCCTGGTCGGTCTGGCGGGCCGGTCCCTGGGGGTGGGCACCCGCGCGGACATCGCCGACTACCACCGCCTCAAGGGCGAGCAGGTCGACGCGGTGATCGCCGAGTCCGGCCTGGTTCCGGTCTCGGTCGAGGGCTGGGGCAAGCCGGCGTGGGCCGATCCCGCGGCTCTGGAGACGCCCCCGCGCGGCCGCCACCGCACCACGCTCCTGTCGCCCTTCGACTCCCTGATCTGGGAGCGGGCGCGCACGGAGCGGATCTTCGGATTCACGCACCGCCTGGAGGCCTACGTCCCCAAACAGAAGCGGATCCACGGCTACTTCGCGATGCCGGTCCTGGCCGGCGGCCGTCTGGTCGGCCGCGTGGACCCGGCCCGCGAGGGCCGCACGCTGGTCGCCAAGCAGGTCACATTGGACGGCCCGAAGGCCGTCCCGGCCGTGGCCCAGGCCCTGGCCGAGGCAGCGACGTGGGTGGACTGCACGGACGCCCGTGTGGAACGGGTCGACACGCCGGAGCTGCGCGAGCCCCTGGCGCAGGAACTCGCCCGCCTTCTCGGCTGAGATCGCGTCCTAGCGGATCTCGAGGATCTTCTCCCGCATCGCGTACACCACCGCTTCCATCCTGGAGTGCAGTTGCAGCTTCTCCAGGATGTTGCGGACGTGGTTCTTCACGGTGTTCTCGGAGATGAACAACTCCTTGGCGATGTCACGGTTGTTCATTCCCGTCGCGACGAGCTTGAGGACTTCCAGTTCGCGGTCGGTCAGGCGCGGCGCGGGCACCAGCCGGCGTTCGTCCGTGCGCTGGATCATCGACTTGAACTCGGTGAGGAGTTTCGACGCCATGGACGGGCTGATCTGCGACTGTCCGTCGGCCACCGCCCGAATGGCGGTGGCCACCTCGTCCGTGGAGATCTCCTTGAGGAGATAGCCGGTCGCCCCCGCCTTGATGGCGTCGTAGAGATCGGCTTCCTCGTCGCTGATCGTCAGCATGATGATCTTGGCGCTGGGTGCCACCTCCTTGATGGAGGTGCACGCCTCGATCCCACCCCGCTTGGGCATCCGCACGTCCATCAGGACGATGTCGGGCAGCAGGTCGGCGGCCTTCTCGACGGCTTCGGCGCCGTCGCCCGCCTCCCCGATGACCTGGATGTCCTCCTCGGCCGCGAGCACGATCTCCAGGCCCCGGCGGAACAAGGCGTGGTCGTCCACCACAAGGACTCTGATCGGTTCCTTGCGTGGAGTCCCCGAGTCCGGGCCCATGCCGACGACGCCGTCGTCGGCGTCCTCGTCACGCATCGGTCCGAAGCTGTCCGCCATCGTTCCTCCCCCTGAAGGCTGTGGCCTGAGGTCCTGAGCCATCGCCAACCCAGAGCAACGACCCACCGGTTGGGCCGTGGCCACCATGATTTCATGCCCGGACGGCAGCGGGGTGCCGGAGCGGGGCGCGAAGTGGTCGCACGGGGGTGCCCCTGGGGGCGCACACGCGCTCCAGGGGCACCTGTTCCGCTGTCTGCCGGCACGGTCAGCCGCCGAGCGCACCACCCGCGTCGGGGGAATGCGCCTGGGTGACCATCGTGTCCGTGCTGAGGTGGATCACGCCGTAGTCGTAGGCGTGCCGTCGGTAGACGACACTCGGTTCCTTGGTCTCGGAGTCGACGAACAGGTAGAAGTCGTGCCCGACCAGCTCCATCTCGTAGAGAGCCTGGTCGAGGGTCATGGGGGCTGCGACGTGGGTCTTCTCGCGGACGACGATGGGGCCGTCACCCTGGACCTCCAGCGAACCGATCTTCTTCGTGGGTACGGCCTCGGGCTCCTCCTCGGAGGCCGTCACCAGGCCGTTTCCGTTGAGCGTCGCCACACCCGGGACGTGGTCGGCGACCTCGGCGGCCGGGATGCGGCGCGCGCCACGGCGCGAGTACCGCTTGTCGTGCTGCCTGCGCAGCCGGGCTTCCAGCTTTTCCGCCGCCAGGTCGAGCGCCGCGTACGGGTCGCTCGCCGCTGCCTCCGCCCGGATCACCGGGCCGCGGGAGCGGAGCGTGATCTCCACTCGGTCACAGCGGTCGGCCTGCCGGGGGTTGGGCTCCTTGGACACCTCGACGTCGAGGCTGATCACCTTGCCATCGAGCTTCTGGATCTTCTCCAGCTTCAGCTTCTCGGCCACGTGCTTCCGGAACCGCTCGGGCACCTCGGTCTTGCGGCCCTTGACGACGATGTCCACGCAGAACTCCGTTCCCGGATCGCTCCGCTGCGGTGCGGAGCGTCTCCCTTTTGCAC
Source organism: Streptomyces sp. SID5643 (assembly GCF_009872555.1). NCBI lineage: Bacteria > Bacillati > Actinomycetota > Actinomycetes > Kitasatosporales > Streptomycetaceae > Streptomyces > Streptomyces sp. SID5643. Next base: position 10,976 of record NZ_WWIC01000069.1, on the reverse strand, counting down.
CAGGCTCCGGTGAGTCCCGGAACCTCGGACTCGGTGACTTCCACCTCCTCCCCCGCGAGCGAGATCTCCACTCCACCGGCGCGAGTGATGAAGAAAAACTCGCAGCACGGCATTCGGATTCGAGAGGTGTGGCCTGCGGCTTTCCCTCTCAACCGAACATATCTCGCCCGGACGGATGTCGTCACCCTCTACTGCGGCGTACCTCCGTTCAGGTGAATAGGCCCTCTCGTTACCTGCAACGACACAAGATCTCAGTCAGTTCCGGTTTATTTCGAAAGAGTCCGGTGTTGCCGCGACCACTGCCGCGCACACCACCTCGACGACTCCGCCGACGTCGCCCGCGCCCGCGTTCACCTGCCGGGCGGGCCACCGGCCCGTCCTCTCCCACCTTGATCCGACGTTCTGTTCCTCTCTGCTTTCCCACGTCTCTCCCGCATACACGGCCGAAGTACTTGAGGCGTTCGGAATCGGCCCCGTCACCCCGAAAGCGGTCCGCCGCCCGCCCGAGACCGCCCGAACGGCACGTGCGGCCTCCGCCAGAGAAGCCCCGGTGGTCATCACGTCGTCGACGAGGACGACCGCTCCCCCGGAGAGCAACCGGGCGCCGCCGGGAGCCACCGCCAGCGCGCCCGCGAGATTGTCCAGCCGCTGCCGGGAGTTGAGCCCCGCCTGGTCGGCCACGGCCCGGCGCTGCCGCAGCACCCCGGCCACCCGGGCCGGAAGCCCCCAGCGGCGCAACTCACCCGCTGCCGCGAGCGCGATCCGCCGCGCCGGATCATGCCCCCGGGCCCGCACGGCCCGCCGCCCGGACGGCACCGGCACGAGCAGCACAGGAGCCCTGCCGTCCGGGGGCCGGGCACCTCCCACCAAGGCCCTGCCGTCCGGGAGCCGGGCCCCTCCGGCCCACGCCGGAGGCCGGGCGTCCCGCAGCCCCGCCCGTACGGCTTCCGCCAGCGCCGCTCCGAGCGGTCCGGCGAGCGCCAGGGCGCCCCGTTCCTTGTGGGCCAGCAGCGTCGCGCGGACCTCGTCCGCGTACCGGGCCGCAGCGTGCACCACGGGCAGCCCGGGCGGCTCCGGCACCGGCCGCACCCGCCGCACCGCGGTTCCGCCCAGCACCGCACGGCACCGCGCGCACAGCGCCGTACGGGGCTCCCCGCAGCCCCCGCACTCGCCCGGCAGCACCAGGTCGGTCAGGTCCTGCCACCACCCCCGCATGGCCACCACTGTGCCCGGGTGGGTCCGGTCCGGCCACCCCTGTGGACAACTGTGGGCAACCGCCTGTGGACAACCAGCCGCCCTCCCCACCGGCCCGTCCCCCACACGAGTGACGCCCCGCAGAAGCCCGGATGCCACAAGCCGGAGGCGACACGAGCACCGGCCCTCGCGCACGCCCCCGAACACCGGCGGCCGCCCCTGCTGAGTCCGACCTCGGCAGGAGCGGCCGCCCGCACCAGCACACCCGCCACGGGGGCGCCGACAGCTCACCCCGGATAGACCGGTGCGGTCCCCTCCGTCACCTTCTGCCACTGCTCACCCGAGGGCAGGCGGACGATGCCGTCCACCGAGTACGCCACCAGCGGCAGCCGGTCGTCCTCGGCGGCGGTGACCTCCTTGACGCCGGTCAGGGCCGCGGGCGCCGGCACGTCCGGCGTGGAGCCGTCGACCTGGACGTACCGCATCTGCTCGACGCCCCCGTGCTCGCGCCCGACCACCACGAGCCGGCTGTCCCCGGCCCACGACATGGTGGTCACCTCCTCCAACTCCGGCGTCGCGGAGCGCAGTTCCACCACCCTGACGGCCGGCTTCTCACCCGGCTTCTCGTCCCGCTCGATCAGCCCGATGAGCAGGGTCTTCTTGCCGCCCTTCTCCACGACGAGCGCGATCCGCACCCCGTCGGCGGCGACCCGCACGGACTGGACCCGTCCGTCCAAGTGCGGCGTGCGCACCTCCACCGGATCGCCCTTGCCCTCCTCGAAGAGGAGCAGCCGGGGACGCTCGGGATCGCGGTCGGCCACCCACAGTCCGTCGTCCGCGTCCCAGCTGGGGGGCGTCAGCCGGTCCTTCTCGGACCGGCCCTGGCTGCGCAGCACCGGCTCGCCCAGCGAACCGCCCGAGACGAGCGAGCCCACGTACAGCGACCGGCCGTCGAGGCTGACGCCGGCGGCGGTGTGCTCGTCACGCGAAACCGCCGCCGACCGCAGCGCGGTGTCTCCCTCGCCGAGGGCGCCCGGCGCCGGGTCCGGCTCGGTGCCGCTGCTGCCCGCTGCGATCCGCACGAGCCGGTGCTTGCCGTCGACGAAGTACAGGTAATCGGGGTGCCGCGCCGAGCTGCGGGAGGCCGCCGATTCGGCCCCCTCCTGCGTGAGCGAGCACAGCTCCGCCCCTCCGGCCCGCAGCTCGACCTCGTCCACCGCCGGGCTGAGGTTGCGCAGCGTGAAGAGCATCTGGGCGGCCATCTCCTCGCACCGGCTGGTGCCGATGCCCGCGGCCTTGCCGTTGAGCGGGACCGTCAGCTTGCTCCGGTCGTCCGGCGTCAGCGCGCCGGCGCCCTTCGCCAGCGCCGTACCGGTGGGGAAACTCGATCTGACCACGGGTCCGAGCCACCGCGTGGGCCCGCTGAGCAGGGAACTCACCATCTGTGTCATGGGCTCCACGCGCCGGCGCACGTAGATGGGGTCGGCGACCGCCGTGGGCCGTGACTTCGATCCGGCCGCGTCGGTGTTCGAGGCGAAGTAATACTTGCTGACGGACATGTAGTTGCGCTGGAAGTCCGACTCGCCGATGACGACGCCCTGCGGCAGCGCGTCGATCCGCCACTGCCGCTTGTCGTCCTGCGTCAGGTGCACGCTCCTGCCGTACGCCCCGGTCGCGGGCGCGTACGCCTGCTGGGCGTCGACGGTGGCGACCTTGGTGCCGGTCAGCATGTACGAGATCTCACCGGTGTCCTCCCCGCCGCCGCCGGGCTCGGGCTTGGCACCCGGCCCGTCCGTCAGCACCGTGGTGGACGCCTCGGGCCGCCAGGTCTTCGCGGCGTCGCCGGTCAGGTACTGGCGTGCGGTCTTGTACCGGGCGTCGTCGCTGGTGAGTGCCTCCAGGAAGCCCTGCACGATCTCCGAGGGCGACGCGTCCTCCCCCGGCGGCACGGCGAACACCTGCACCTGGCTCTCCTGGCGCGGTGTGGACTCCACGCCCCGCAGGTCCCCGCTGTCCGGCATCGAGGCACACCCCGCCAGCACCAGGACGCCGCCGGCGGCGTACGCCATCACGCGCGCGGGCCTGCGCCGGCCGCGCCTCTCGCGGTCAGCGCCCACGAGATGCCTCCCCTTGCCTGTCCGCGTCCCCGGGCCCGGTCGCCCGGCTGCCCGTTCCCGCGGTGTGGTCGTCCTCGTCCCGTGGCCCGTTCACGACCGGATCCCGTCCGGCCCGGTCGTCGGCACCTCCGTCGCGCCCCGCCCCCTCCGGGCGACCCACGCCGTCGCCGGGAGCCTGCTGGTCCGCCCCGGCCGACTCGGACGGCCGGCGCGTGCCCGAGGCAGGCCTGGGCACCACACGGGAACCGTTGCCGGGCAGCGCCGTCGGATCGGCCGTAGGGGCGCTCCGCGGCGGTATCGGGTCCCGCTTCGCCCCCTGCGCCACCGGCCCGCTCACCGGCTGCGCCGGCACCGTCGCCCGCTTCTCTCCGTCCCCTCCGCCGCTCGGCAGACCGGCGTCGTCGAGCCCCCGGTTGCGCCGGGAGTCCTTGGGCTCCAGCGGTATCGGGGAGCCCCGCAGCGGCTCGTCGGCGGTCCTGGGCAGTGTCAGCCGGAACTGCGAACCGCCACCCGGCTCGCCCCACGCCTGCAACCAGCCGCCGTGCAGGCGCGCGTCCTCCAGGGCGATGGACAGCCCCAGGCCCGTGCCGCCCGTGGTCCGCGCGCGTGCCGGGTCGGCCCGCCAGAAGCGGCTGAACACCCGGGTCGCCTCGCCCGGCTTGAGCCCGACGCCGTAGTCCCGCACCGCCACGGCCACGGCACCGCCGGCCGCGGCGAGCTTGACGACGACGTCCCTGCCCTCGCCGTGCTCGACGGCGTTGACCACGAGGTTGCGCAGCACCCGCTCCACGCGCCGGGCGTCGGCCTCCGCGACGACGGGCTGCTGGTCGCCGAGCACGCGGATCCGCGTGCCCTTGCGCTCCGCGAGCGGCTCTGCGCCGCTGACCACCCGCCGTACGACGTCCCTGAGATCTATCGGCTCCGCCTCCAGCGCCGCGGCGCCCGCGTCGAACCGGCTGATCTCCAGCAGGTCCGCGAGCAGCGACTCGAACCGGTCCAGCTGGTCCGCGAGCAGCTCCGCCGACCGCGCGGTGACCGGATCGAAGTCCACCCGCGCCTCGTGGATGACGTCCGCGGCCATCCGTACGGTCGTCAGCGGCGTCCGCAGCTCGTGCGACACGTCCGACACGAACCGGCGCTGCATCCGCGACAGGTCCTCCAGCTGGCTGATCTTGAGCTGGAGGTTCTGCGCCATCTTGTTGAAGGCCTCACCGAGCCGCGCGATGTCGTCCTCGCCGGTGACCTTCATACGCTCCTGGAGCCGTCCGGCCGACAGCCGCTCGGCGATCCCCGCCGCCATCCGCACCGGCGTGACGACCTGCCGCACGACGAGCCACGCGATGGCCCCCAGCAGGACCACGACGAACAGCCCGGCCGTCGCCAGCGTGCCCTTGACCAGGCTCAGCGACTTCTCCTCCTGGGTGAGCGGGAAGAGGTAGTACAGCTGGTACGGGTCGCCGTTGGGGTCGTCCACCTGCTGGCCGATGACCAGGCCCGGCTGGGAGTCCTTGGTCGGGTTGTTGTAGGTGATGCGGGTGTAGCTCTGCGCGGCCGTCGTACTGTGGCCGATCCGCTCACGCAGGTCAGCGGGCACGCTCCGGTTCCAGTCCACCTCGCCGGAGGCACGCTGCCCGCGGCCGCCCGCCCCCTCGGCGTCGGTGGCCGGGAGCGTCACGACGTCGAAGGCGCCCTGACCGCCGCTGGACAGCGAGGAGACGAGGTCGCTCATCCACGGGGTGACGTTCTGCGCGGGACGCCCGACCGAGGTGGTGCCGTCGTCGCCGGTGCCGCTCGCCGCCTCGTCGGCCCGCTGTTTGGCCACCGCGAACCCGCCCGTGGCCTGGCTCTGGGACGCCTTCACCTTGGCGTCCAGCAGTCCGTTGCGCACCTGCCCGATGACGACGAAGCCCAGCAGCAGCACGACGCCCAGCGACATCAGCAGCGTCGTGACGACGACCTTGAGCTGGATGTTGCGCCGCCACAGCCGCATGACGGGCAGCAAGGGCCGGCGCACCCACCGCATGAACAGGCGGATGACCGGGCTGCCCTGGACTCCGCCCTGGAGCAGCAGCCCGCTCTCCAGGAACCGTCCCCAACGGGAGCCGGGCTTCTTCCGCCCGACAGGCCGCTCCGGGCGGGCCCCGGACCGGCCGGGCGCCGAAGCGGCACTGTCGCCGGACATGTCAGCTCGGTCCTGCCTTGTATCCGACACCACGGACGGTCACCACGATCTCCGGCTTCTCCGGGTCCTTCTCGACCTTGGAGCGCAGCCGCTGCACATGGACGTTGACCAGCCGCGTGTCCGCCGCATGCCGGTAACCCCACACCTGCTCCAGCAGCACCTCGCGCGTGAACACCTGCCACGGCTTGCGCGCGAGCGCGACCAGCAGGTCGAACTCCAGCGGCGTCAGCGCGATCGACTGCCCGTCCCGCTTCACGGAGTGCCCCGCCACATCGATGACCAGGTCACCGATGGCGAGCTGCTCCGGAGCGGGCTCCTCCGACCTCCGCAGCCGCGCCCGGATCCGGGCCACCAGCTCCTTCGGCTTGAACGGCTTCACGATGTAGTCGTCGGCGCCCGACTCCAGACCCACGACGACGTCGACCGTGTCGCTCTTCGCCGTCAGCATCACGATCGGCACACCCGACTCCGCCCTGATCAGGCGGCACACCTCGATGCCGTCGCGACCGGGCAGCATCAGATCGAGCAGCACCAGGTCGGGCTTGGCCTCGCGGAACGCGGCCAGCGCCTTGTCCCCGTCGGCCACGAACGACGGCTCGAAACCCTCACCACGCAGCACGATGCCGAGCATCTCGGCCAGTGCGGTGTCGTCGTCGACGACAAGGACTCGTCCCTTCATAAACGACATCATCCCATTCTCATAACGGTGGCGAAGGCGGTGGTGGGCAAGGTCACTGACCAGTGACGATAGTCGTACATGGCCGTCACTGTCTGCCCTTGTCTGTCGGCGTTGATGTCTACGTTGATGTCAGGCTGGGTGCTTGGGGGCTGGCGAGGGGGGCGCCCTGGGAGGGGAGTTGTGTGTCTGAGACCTCAGTGGTTCTCATCAGCTCAGGGGCTGTTCTTGCGGCCAGCGCCATCACTGGAGGCCTGACGTGGCTCGCTGGCCGCAGCAATCTGGTACGGCAGTTGGTGGACCAGAAAGAGACGCGTCACGAGCAGCACCGGAGAGAGGTCTACACCTCATGTCTTGAAGCATTGTCGACCATGCTCGCCCTGACCCAGGAGTATGGGGCCAGCAGAGTGACAGACGGCGACGACGGAGCCCGAGAGCTGCGATCGGAGATTACTTCCCACCTCAATGTTCAGTTCCGGCAGATGTCGGCGGTGCAGCTCGTCGGGCCTGACGCTGTGGTTGACAGCTTCACGCGGGCACACAGTGCCCTCATGGACTTCGCCGAGTTTATCGACCGCTTGCCGCCTGTCGGCAGTCCGTCCAGACCAAGCGACCCTTATCAGGAGGCGCTGCCTTACCTAGAGGCAGTCAGCGAGGCGGTTGACGGTTTCGGCCGTGCCGCACGCGCAGCCTTGGGGTTCAGCTGATCTCGCTGCGCTCCCACCTCCACCCACCACCCACCCCAGCTCCCATCCCGTACGCCGTCGACCCACACACCGTGGAGCAGGCGTGGTTCATGGCGTCCAGGTGGAGCGCGCCACTGTACGAACGACCTGGACGCCATGGGCCGCGTCTGCTCGGCTCTGCCTGGGTCGATGGCGTACGGGATGGGAGCACCCCGCGCACGCCACTACGAATCCGCAGTCGGGAACGGCTCCCCCTCCATCCCGGTGTCGGCCGATCCCCCGCCGGAGGCATGGTTCTAACCCGCGGGCGTTGTGTGCGGTGATCGACTCATAGCCACCGGCCCTATCCACGTGTGGGCGCGCGTCGGCGCAGCCCGCCGGAGCGGGCCGAAGGCAGGAGCGGCGGCGGAGCGGAGCCGGGAAGCGCGCCCGGCGGAGCGGAGCGCAGCCGGGGAGCTTGATGAGGTAGAGAAACCTGTAACAGCTCAAGCCCGGAGAGGTTCCGGACTCGGGGTCTCGTCGGCAAAGCCGTGATCGGCCAGCCGGGCAGGGCGCTGGGCAAGCCAGCCCGAGACACGTGGGCCCCCGTTGACAGCAGTGCCTTCGAGGACGGTCCGCATGTGCTGAAAGCCCTGGTCAAGGTAGTACCGCTGTAGCCGCTGGTTGGTGGTCCAAGCGTCGAGTCGCAGCCACTTGGCCCCTGATCGGTAGGCTCGGTCGCCAGCCCAATCGAGGAGCCTGCCCCCAAGGTCCCGCCCTGCGTAGTCGCGGGAGACAGTCAACTTGTTCACGAACATCGACGGCTCGGCAAGTTCCCCCTCCGACCACAACCCCTCCTCGGCCTCCGAGGTGAGCGTGATCGTGCCTACCGTGTGTCCCCCTTCCCGCAGCATGAAGACGGTGTCGGCCTCGATCGTGGCCAACAGACGGTCTGCCGGGTACGGACGGCTCCACTGATCGCTGCCTAGCGCGCTGATCCATGACGCTGCCTCCTCACGGAAGGCAAGCAACTGATCGAGGTCAGCCGGGGTTGCGAGGGTGATTCTCACTTGGCGTCGTTCTCATTCCGGGCGGACAGGTCGCCGATCTCGTAGTTCATCCGGTTCAGGTCGCCTCGGAACGTGGTGATCGTGCATCGCACCGGGCGCTCTGCGGTGTACCCCGTGCGGGTCCACAACAGAACGGGCACCCCGGGCCCGATCTCCAGAAGACGCGCCTCGTCTGGCGTGGGCATCCGGGTAGCGATCTCGTCTGCGTACCCAATCTGCTCGATGCCGTGGCTGGCGAGGTATCGGGTGGTCCCCTCCGCGACGTCGCCGGGCTCAGCGAGGCGTGGTGCCTCCCGGACCAGCCAATCTGGGTAGTGCGTCGCCTGCGTCGACCACGGCACATCGTCAACGAAGCGGTGGCAGAACCGAAGAACGGCACGTGATCCCGCCTCCACCCGCAACCGCTGGGCGATGTCCTCCGGCATCGTGGTCACCTCGACTCGGAAGGTCTGGTGTGGTCGGCGCCCAGCGTTCGTGACGTCAGTCGAGTAGGCGTCGCCGTTCTGGGGGAAGTTCAGGTTCTCGAACCGCGAAGCGTTCAGCTCGAAGATCTCGTGCTTCCGCACCTCGTAGCCGAGACCTTGGCTCGACGTGATGAGTCCTTGGCTGACGAGCAGGCCCAGCCCGGATCGGACTGTGTTGCGCGAGGCCTCGAAGCGAACTGCGAGCTCAGCCTCCGATGGCAGCCGTGAGCCGGGCCCGTAGGTTCCCTTATCGATCTCGCGCCGCAGCGCATCGGCCACTTGCTGATACTTCGGCTGCTTGCTCATAGACCCCATCATGACGCACTCGCTCAACTTGTTGGTACATGTTCGCGTGAAGTGCTTGACGCCTCACATCCCGTGATGCAATCTCTAGGTATCAGCTTGTACCAACAAGTTGAGCAAGAGGTCCAAAGGGCCTAACACCCACCTGCCCAAGGGGTAACTATGCCGTCGTTCAAGATCGACACGTCGACCGCTGTGGTGTTCGTGGCGACTGCGCCGGAACCGAAGATGGCCAACAAGAAGACCGGTGAGCGGGCCGTGGACCGGGACACGGGTGCGGGTCTGTCGACCGTGGGTCTGCTGGTCTCGGATGAGGGGGAGGGCAACCTCTACCAGGTGACCATCCCGGAGACGGGCTACCCCGAGGGTCTCCAGCCGGGCATGCCGGTCAAGGTCATCGGTCTGAAGGCGCGTGACTGGGAGAACGAGTTCAACGGCCAGAAGCGGCACGGGATCTCGTTCCGCGCGGTCGCGATCACCCCGGCGGCCTGACGATGACGGACCTGACGATGTGGCTGGAGGCCACGGGAGCCTTAGCCGGTGCCGGTGGTCTCGGCTACGCGAAGGTACGCGCGCCGCGCGTGTACTGGTCGCTGGTCGGGATGCCGGTCACCTGGGGCCGCTTCCTCCTCTCGTACCGCTCGACGATGGACGTGTGTGGGCTGACGGTGCATCCGTCGGGTCTGCGGGCGTTCATGACCCGCAACGTCGCTCGCCGGGAGGTTCAGCCGGTCCCGCCGAAGATCCGCCGGGTACGTGGCACCTCGACCGGGCTGCGGGTGACCCTGCGGCTTCCGGCCGGTCTGGAGCCCGCGGATGTGATGGCTTCATCGGAGCGGCTCCGGCACGCCTGGGGGGTCCACTCGGTGACCGTGGTGGAGACGAAGCCCGGCTTCGTGGAACTGCGGATGACCGGCTATGACGTGCTGCGCCGGGTGCGGATGCCGCGCAAGGCCCGCCCGCACGACATGGCCGTGCCGGTCGCGGTGCGCGAGGACGGGACCGCGTTCGAGCGGGACTACCGCAAGGCCCCGATGGCGCTCACCCTGGGCGCAAACCACTCCGGCAAGTCCATGTATCAGCGCAACCTGATCAAGGGGCTGGCGCAACTGCCGGTGGCCCTGGTCGGCGTCGACTGCAAGCGCGGGGTGGAACAGTCTGCCTTCGCGCCCCGCCTGTCGGCACTGGTCACCACTCCCGACGACGCTGCCTCCCTGCTCGGCGCGCTGGTTGCGGAGATGGAAGAGCGCTTCGACCTGCTGAGCCGTCACGGCGTCTCGGACCTGTGGGAACTGCCCGACGAAGTGCGGCCGGTGCCGGTGGTCGTCCTGGTCGACGAGGTGGCGGAACTGTTCCTGATCTCCTCCAAGAAGGATGAGGAGCGCCGGGAACGGATCGTCACCGCGTTGATCCGGCTGGCGCAGATGGCCCGGGCGATCGGCATCTACCTGGAGATCTGCGGGCAGCGCTTCGGCTCCGACCTGGGCAAGGGCGCCACCATGCTGAGGGCTCAGCTCACCGGCCGTGTGGTGCACCGCGTCAACGACAAGCAGACCGCCGAAATGGGCCTGGCGGACGTGGCACCGGACGCGGTCCCGGCCGCGAGCCTGATCCAGATGAACCGCCCCGGGACCGCTGTCGCGGCGGACGCCTCCGGCGGCTGGTCGAAGATTCGCACCCCGAACACCTCGCGCGACGAAGTGGTCGCTGTCTGCCGCGAGTTCGCCCACCTGGTCCCGGAGCTGCCGTTCCTCGACCCGTTCCGCCCCTACGTGTCCGCTCCTGCACCGGCGGCCCGGCCCTCGCTGGTCAAGCCCCGCCCGGTTACCGAGTAGCACCTGCACCCGCCACGGTCGGCGCGACCGCTTCGCGCCAGGTCCCTACCCGAGCCATGCCGAAAACGGAGTGATCCCCATGGCGACGACAAAGACCACCACGCCGGAACCCGCGAAGTGCCCGACGTGCAAAGGCTCGGGGGAGGTCTCCCGCACTGTCCGCGTCGGCCGCAAGCGCCGGACCGTCGGCCGGCAAACCGGCCTGTGCCTGGCCTGCCTCGGCTCCGGCCAGGCCCCCACCACCTGAACTCCCGCCGGGGCCGGGCGGCCGGACACCGCTCCCCGCCCGCCCCTGGCCCGACTCCCCTGAAGGGAGGTGCTCCCGTGTCCCGCTTGATCCGCCCGGATGCCGTCCTGATACAGGCTGTCATCGCCGGTGCCTTGTCCTTCGCTCACCTGCATGACCTGGCCGAAGCCGCCGGACAGACCGGCTGGAAGGCCTGGGCCTACCCGGTCAGCGTCGACCTGCT
>NZ_WWIC01000009.1:0-212 GCF_009872555.1 Streptomyces sp. SID5643 | reverse complement strand
CGCTCCGTCTTCTGCCGCGCCTTCGACCGGCCCCGCAACTGCATGGGCAGCGCCACGTTCTGGGCGGCCGTCAGATAGGGCAGGAGGTTGCGGGCGGTCTGCTGCCAGACGAAGCCGACGACCTCGCGCCGGTAGCGCAGCCGCGCCTTGCCGTCCATCGCGAGCAGGTCGCACCCCCCGACCCGGGCCGCGCCCGCGGTCGGCACGTCCAG
>NZ_WWIC01000068.1:0-60494 GCF_009872555.1 Streptomyces sp. SID5643 | reverse complement strand
CGGGTATCCCGGTGCCGGGGGCGGCGGGGGCACGGGGCCCTGGTGCGCGCCCGCGCTCGGCGGGACCGGGTGTTGTGCGGCCGGCGACCAGCCGGTGGCCGGTCCGTGCCCCGGCTGATGGGGCGGCGGCAGCGGAGAACCCACTGCGTGCTGCATCCGGTGCCACTCCGTCTCGTACAGGCGATGGGCGCTGACAGCGGGGCGGAGCCCGCTTGCTACCGAACGGTACCGCCCCCGGTCGTCGATGTGTGAACGGCCGGGGGCGGCCCGAAGTGCCCGGCTCCGTAAGGTGATTTCGGGCGGAAGGAGCGACGGCGGACTTACTGCCCCACTTCGCCGTACGCGGCGAGCAGCACGGCCGGGTCGGGCCCCTCCAGGACGGTGGGCTTGGCCAGGCCGTCGAGGACGATGAACCGCAGCAGGTTGCCGCGGGACTTCTTGTCGACCTTCATCGTCTCCAGCAGCTTGGGCCACTGGTCGTACCGGTAGTGCAGGGGCAGCCCTACCGCTTCGAGGATCGTGCGGTGGCGGTCGGCCGTCGCGTCGTCCAGCCGGCCCGCGAGGCGCCCCAGTTCGGCGGCGAAGTGCATGCCGACCGAGACCGCCGCGCCGTGGCGCCACTTGTAGCGCTCGTTCTTCTCGATGGCGTGGCCGAGCGTGTGACCGTAGTTGAGGATCTCCCTCAGGCCCGACTCCTTCAGGTCCGACGACACCACGTCGGCCTTGACCCGGATGGAGCGCTCGATGAGCTCGGCGGTGTGCGGGCCGGCCGGGGTGCGGGCCGCCTCGGGGTCGGACTCGATGAGGTCCAGGATGACCGGGTCGGCGATGAAGCCGGCCTTGATGACCTCGGCGAGCCCTGAGACGTAGTCGTTGACCGGCAGGGAGTCCAGCGCCGCCAGGTCGCAGAGCACACCGGCGGGCGGGTGGAAGGCGCCGACGAGGTTCTTGCCCTCGGCGGTGTTGATGCCGGTCTTGCCGCCGACGGCCGCGTCCACCATGGCGAGCACGGTGGTCGGGATGGCGATCCAGCGCACTCCGCGCAGCCAGGTGGCGGCCACGAATCCGGCGAGGTCCGTGGTGGCGCCGCCGCCGACGCCGACGATGACGTCCGTGCGCGTGAAGCCGGACTGGCCCAGCGCCTTCCAGCAGTAGGCGGCGACCTCGGCGGTCTTGGCCTCCTCCGCGTTGGGCACCTGGACGGCGACGACCTCGTAGCCCTGCTCGGTCAGGTCGGCGCGCAGCGCGTCGCCGGTCTCGGCCAGCGCCTCGGGGTGGACGATCGCGACCCGCTGGGCCTTCTCGCCGATCAGCCCGCCGAGTTCACCCAGCAGCTGCCGGCCCACGAGGACCTCGTACGGGTCGGTCCCCGCGGTGCCGCCGACCTGGATCCGCGTGACTGTCTCGCTCATGCTTCCTTCAACTCCAGTGCGTCCAGGGCGGCTTCGGTGACCTCTTCGGGCGTACGGCCATCGGTGGCGACGACGGCCGTGGCGACCTCCTCGTACAGGTGGCGGCGGGCCTCCATCAGCTCGCGCCACTGCTTGCGCGGGTTGACCGCGAGCAGAGGCCGGGCCGCGTTGAGGCCGGTGCGCTTGACCGCCTCCTCGACGTCCATCGACAGGTACGCCACCCGCTGCCCGGCGAGCAGGGCGCGCGTGCCGGCGTCGAGGATCGCGCCCCCGCCCAGGGCCAGGATGCCGTCGTGCTCGGCGAGCGCCCGCTGCACGGCCGTCTTCTCGATCGCCCGGAAGGCGGACTCGCCCTCGTCGACGAAGATCTCGGCGATGGTCCTGCCCTGCTCGGCGACGATGTCGTCGTCGGTGTCCCGGTAGGAGACGCCGAGCCGCTCGGCCAGCAGCTGCCCCACGGTGGACTTGCCGACGCCCATCGGGCCGACCAGGACGACCAGCGGGCCGCTCATCGGATGGCGAGGTTGTCGAGGTACGACGTCACGTTGCGGCGGGTCTCGGCCACCGAGTCGCCGCCGAACTTCTCCGCCACCGCGTCCGCGAGCACGAGCGCCACCATGGCCTCGGCGACGATGCCGGCGGCCGGGACCGCGGAGACGTCGGAGCGCTGGTGGTGCGCCTGCGCGGCCTCGCCGGTGGTGACGTCCACGGTCTGAAGGGCGCGCGGCACGGTGGCGATCGGCTTCATCGCGGCGCGTACGCGCAGCAGCTCACCGGTGGTGAGACCGCCCTCGGTGCCGCCGGAGCGGCCGGAGGTGCGCCGGATGCCGTCGTCGGTCTTCACGATCTCGTCGTGCGCCTTGGAGCCGGGCACCCGCGCGAGCTCGAAGCCGTCGCCGATCTCGACGCCCTTGATCGCCTGGATGCCCATGAGCGCGCCGGCGAGCCGGGCGTCGAGCTTGCGGTCCCAGTGCACGTGCGAACCGAGGCCGACGGGCACGCCGTAGGCCAGGATCTCGACCACGCCGCCGAGGGTGTCGCCGTCCTTGTGGGCCTGGTCGATCTCGGCGACCATCGCCTTCGACGCGTCGGCGTCCAGGCAGCGCACGGGGTCCGCGTCGAGCTTCTCGACGTCGGCCGGGGTCGGGTACACGCCCTTCGGCGCCTTCGCCGCCGCCAGCTCCACCACGTGCGAGACGATCTCGACGCCGGTGGTCTCCTTCAGGTACGACCGGGCCACCGCGCCCAGCGCCACCCGGGCGGCGGTCTCACGCGCGGAGGCGCGCTCCAGGATCGGCCGGGCCTCGTCGAAGCCGTACTTCTGCATGCCCGCGAGGTCGGCGTGGCCTGGGCGCGGCCGGGTCAGCGGGGCGTTGCGGGCGAGCCCGTCGAGGATCTCCGGGTCGACCGGGTCGGCGGCCATGACCTGTTCCCACTTGGGCCACTCGGTGTTGCCGACCATGATCGCCACCGGGGAGCCGAGGGTGAGGCCGTGCCGGACGCCGCCGAGGAAGGTGACCTCGTCGCGCTCGAACTTCATGCGGGCACCGCGTCCATAGCCCAGGCGCCGCCTCGCGAGATGGTCCGCCACCATGTCCGTGGTGATCGGCACGCCGGCGGGAAGGCCCTCCAGCGTCGCGACGAGTGCGGGACCGTGGGACTCCCCCGCGGTCAGCCAGCGCAACCTGCTCAACGGTGCTCCTCAGTGCTCGCGCTCTGGTACTGCCCTGCGTACGCGCCTCGTCGCGTACGGCGACGGCGTACCGGGTGCGCGGCCCGGTCCGCCGTCTCCGATCCTCCCACGCCGGGGCCGCCTCCCCGGCGGCCGGTCCATCAAGCGGACGCGTTCGCGGACGGGCCGTCGGCCTGACGCTGCTGCGGCGCGTACGCCCCGAGGAAGTCGGCACCGCTCGGCTGCTGCACGGAACGCTCCGGCTGCGGCACGGCCTGCGGGGGTGCGTACTCCCCGAGGTAGTCCGCTCCGCGTCCCTGCCCGTACTGGGCCGCCGCGTGGACGGGCTGTCCGGTGCGGACGGCACGCCGGTGGGCGATCTTGCGCTTGATCTTGACGCCCCAGGACGCCACGACGGCGAGCACGATCAGGGCGAGCACCGTGATCTGCACCCAGTCGGGCAGGAACCCGAGCAGGGACTCGAATATCTGGGACTTGACGGATGCCTGAGGCAGGCCTGCGGACATGACGGACGTTCCCCTCCCCTGTTCCGCCCCCTGCGGAACCGAGAGCGGATCTTATCGGTCGGCCAGCGCCCGCTCGCCCGCTTTTCGCATGGCGTCCAGGGGCGCCGGAGCCAGCCCCGTCATCTGCTCGACCTGGAGCACGGCCTGGTGCACCAGCAGGTCGAGACCGCTGACGACGGCACCGCCGTACGCCGACCAGCGGGCTGCCAGGTCGGTCGGCCAGGGGTCGTAGAGAACGTCGAAGAGGGCTGCCGGGCGCTCCGGCACGGACCGGGCGAGGGCGTCGGTGACACCGGCCGGCGTGGTGCTGATCACCAGAGGGGCGCGCAGGGCCTGCTCGGCGTCCGCCCAGTCGGCGACACGGACGGAGACGTCGAGCCGCTCCGCCCACTGCCGCATCTCGGCCGCCCGGGCCTCGCTGCGCACGTACACGGCGATCTCCCCCGGGCAGATCCGGGACAGCGCGGCCAGCGCGGAGGAGGCGGTGGCGCCGGCGCCGAGGACGGCGGCGGAGCCGACCTCCTCGATGCCGTGCTCGCGCAGGGCGGCGACCATGCCGGGGATGTCGGTGTTGTCCCCGACCCGGCGCCCGTCCTCCCTGAAGACGACGGTGTTGACGGCGTCGACCGAGGCGGCGGTCTCGCTGATCCCGTCGAGCAGCGGGATCACGGCCCGCTTCAGCGGCATGGTCAGCGAGAGCCCGGCCCACTCGGCCCCGAGCGTCTCGAAGAACGCGGGCAGCCCGCCCTCGTCGACCTCGAACCTGTCGTACGTCCAGCCGGCCAGGCCCAACTCCTGGTAGGCAGTGCGGTGCAGGACCGGGGAGAGGGAGTGGGCGATCGGGGAGCCGAGTACGGCGGCCCGGCGTGCTGCGGCCATCAGGGTTTTCCTCAGTTGTTCCGCGAGGCGTTGAACTGGTCGACCAGCTTCTGGTGTTCGGCGTTCGTCTTCGTGAACTTGCTGGTCTTGCCGTCGAGCGAGATGAAGTAGTACCAGCCGTCGTCCGTCGGCTTGAGGGCGCCCTTGATGGCGTCCTCGCCCGGGTTGTCGATCGGACCGGGCGGCAGACCCTTGTGGAAATACGTGTTGTACGGGTTGTCGTACGTCCGCAGCTCTTCCAGAGTCAGGTCGATCTTGCTCTGGTTCTTGATGTAGTTGTAGGTGGAGTCGAACTCCAGCATGCCGTTGGTCTGCGGGTTCGCCGGCTTCATGCGGTTGTAGACGACCTCGGCCATCTTGCGGAAGTCGGCGTGGCTGGTGCCCTCAGCCTGGACAAGGCTGGCGATCGTGATGAGCTGCCACGGGTCTTCGAGTCCGAGGCTCTCGGCCTTCTTCTCGACCCCGAGCTTCTCGTACGTCACGGTGGCCCGCCGGACCATCTGCTTCAGGACGGCCTCGGGCTTCTGCCCCTCGCTCACGCCGTAGCTGGAGGGGTAGAGGAAGCCCTCCAACGGGTCCTTCACCTCGGCGTGGTTCTGCGCCCATGCGGGCAGGCCCAGCTTCTTGTAGTCCTTTTTGGCGACCGCGGCGGTGGTGCCGTCCTTGACCTTGAGGCGCTTGTCGATGAGCCGGTAGATGTCGGCGTTGCGCTTGCCCTCCGCGATGATCAGATTGTCGCGGCTCTTGGGACTGAGCATCAGTTCGACCGCACTGTCGGCCGACATTTGCTTCTGCAGCGTGTACACACCGGCTTGGATCGCCCGGCCGTCGGGGTTGTCCGCCTGGGCCGAGACAAAGGCGTCGACGCTCTTGACCACACCGGCGGACTTCAGCGCCCGCCCGATCGCGTAGCCGTCCGCGCCCTCGGGGATCTCGACGGACACCTGCTGCCCGTTCCCCCCGCCCGCGAAGTCCGGAGCGTCGCCGAAACGATCCTGGTAGAACTGGTAGCCGAAGTAGCTGACACCGGCCAGGCCGCCGCCGAGGATCACGACGACCAGCAGGCAGGCCATGCCGTTGCGGCGCTTCTTCGGTTTGCCGCCGCCGCGCCCGCGCTTGTCGTCGCGCCCGCGGCGCTCCCCCGGCTCGTCGCCGTCGTCATCGTCGTCGCCGCCCGCGAAGAAGGCGTGTTCGCCCTGGTCGGGGCCGGGATCCCAGTCGGTCGCCGGTTCCTGGGCGGGCTCCTGAGCGGGCTCGACCCCGCGCCGGCCGGGCGGCTCCGGGGGTGGGTACGCGTCGGGCGTGCCGTAGTAGTCCTGCTGGCCCCCGCCGTACGAACCGGCCTGCTGCCCGTACGGATCTCCCGGGTCGCCGGGGTACGAGGCCTGCTGGTGGGGGTCGTTGGCCCAGCCGCCGGTGTCGTACTGCTGCTGGTGGTAGCCCTGGGCCTGCTGGTGTCCGGGGTCCTGCTGGCCGGGGTACTGCTGGTGCCCGTGGGCCTGTGCCGCGTACTGCTGGTCGTACGGGTACTGCTGCTGCGCCTGGCCGTATCCGGCCTGGTCGCCGGTGCCCCAGTCGCCGTACTGCTGCTGCGGCTGCTCTGGATAGTGCTGCGGCTGGCCGCCGTAGGGGGGCTGCTGACCCTGATGGGCCTGCTGCCCGCCCCATCCGCCGTCCCCGTACAACGGGTCCTCCGGATGCCACGGTTCGGAGCCTTGGCCCCGGCCATACTCAGTCATCGATCCCCTAGAGCCGCGAGGCGGCGGTCGCGCGGCTTCCGGCTCGGCTCCCGTCCCGCCTCTTGCTGTGCGGCGGCTGTTCGAATGCCGCCGCATCGCGCGGAACGTTACCGTATCGCGATCAGATGACCACTTCGACGCCTTCGCCGGGTGCTTTACCTGACACCCGTTCGGATTCGAGGGCTTGTTGCAGGATGACGACTGCCGCTGCCTGGTCGATGACGGACCGGCCCTTCTTGGACTTCACGCCTGAGGCGCGCAGTCCCTGACTTGCCGTCACCGTTGTCATGCGTTCGTCGACGAGTCTCACCGGAATCGGGGAGATCATGCGGGCCAGTTCCTGGGCGAAGCCCCGGACCTTGACCGCGGCCGGGCCCTCGCCCCCCTTGAGGGAGCGCGGAAGACCGACCACGACCTCCAGGGGCTCGTACTCTTCGACGAGTTGCTTCAACCGTCGCTGAGCTGCGGGGATGTCACGCCCCGGGACCGTCTCCACCGGGGTGGCGAGGATCCCGTCGGGGTCGCACGAGGCGACCCCGATGCGGGCGTCCCCGACGTCGATCGCGAGTCGACGTCCTCTGCGCATGCTGTCCGACCCGTCTCTTACTTGGCGGTCTCGGTGACCAGGCGCTCCACGGCGTCCACGGCGTCACCGATGGCGGCCGGGTTCTGGCCGCCGCCCTGGGCGACGTCCGGCTTGCCGCCACCGCCGCCGCCGAGGGTCTTGGCGGCGGTGCGGACCAGGTCGCCGGCCTTGAGGCCACGCTCGCGGGCGGCCTCGTTGGTGGCGATGACCGTCAGCGGCTTGCCGTTCGCCACCGTGAACAGGGCGACCACGGCAGCCCGTCCGCCCTGGATGCGTCCGCGCACGTCAAGGACCAGCTTGCGCAGGTCGTCGGCGGTCGTGCCGTCCGGGACCTGACCGGTCACGACGGCAACGCCACGGATGTCCTTGGCGGACTCGGCGAGACCGGCGGCGGCCTGGAGGACCTTCTCGGCGCGGAACTTCTCGATCTCCTTCTCGGCGTCCTTCAGCTTGCCGAGCATGGCGGAGACCTTCTCCGGGAGCTCCTCCGGGCGGCCCTTGATCAGCTCCTGGAGCTGGGCGACGACCGTGTGCTCGCGGGCGAGGAAGTTGTAGGCGTCCACGCCGACCAGGGCCTCGATGCGGCGCACACCGGAGCCGATGGAGGACTCGCCGAGCAGCTTCACCAGGCCGAGCTGGGCGGTGTTGTGCACGTGGGTGCCGCCGCACAGCTCCTTGGAGAAGTCGCCGATGGTCACGACGCGCACGCGCTCGCCGTACTTCTCGCCGAACTCGGCGATGGCGCCCTGCTTCTTGGCCTCGTCGATGCCCATGACGTCGGCACGGACGTCCAGGTCGCGGGCGAGCACCTCGTTGATCTTCTGCTCGACGTCGGTCATCACGGCCGTCGGGACGGCGGACGGGGAGCCGAAGTCGAAGCGGAAGCGGCCGGGCTGGTTCTCGGAACCGGCCTGGGCGGCCGTCGGGCCGAGGGCGTCGCGCAGGGCCTGGTGGGTCAGGTGGGTGGCCGAGTGGGCGCGGGCGATGGCCTTGCGGCGGCGGTCGTCGATGGAGGCGTGGGCCTTGGCGCCGACGGTCACCTCGCCGACCTGCACGACGCCCTTGTGGACGTAGACGCCCGGGACCGGCTTCTGGCAGTCGCGGATCTCGATGACGGCACCGGAGTCGACCTTGATCCTGCCGGTGTCGCCGATCTGGCCGCCGCCCTCGGCGTAGAACGGGGTGCGGTCGAGGACGATCTCGACCTCGTCGCCCTCGGTGGCAGCAGGCGAGGAGGCGCCGTCGACGAGGATGCCGACGATCGTGGACTCGCTCTCGGTGTCGGTGTAGCCGATGAAGTCGGTGGCACCGGCCTGGTCGGCGATCTCACGGTAGGCACCGGCGCCGGCGTGCCCGGTCTTCTTGGCCTGGGCGTCGGCCTTGGCGCGCTCCCGCTGCTCCTTCATCAGGCGGCGGAAGCCGTCCTCGTCCACGGAGAGGCCCTGCTCGGCGGCCATCTCCAGGGTGAGGTCAATCGGGAAGCCCCAGGTGTCGTGGAGCAGGAAGGCCTTGTCGCCGGGCAGGACGGTGCCGCCGGCGGCCTTGGTGTCGGTGACGGCCGTGTCGAGGATGTTGGTGCCGGCCTTCAGCGTCTTGAGGAAGGCGTTCTCCTCGGCGAGGGCGACCTTCTCGATGCGCTCGCGGTCGGTGATGAGCTCGGGATACTGCTGCCCCATCATGCCGATCACGACGTCGACGAGGTCCTTGACGACCGGACCGGTGGCCCCGAGCAGGCGCATGTTGCGGATGGCGCGGCGCATGATGCGGCGCAGCACATAGCCGCGGCCCTCGTTGCCGGGCGTGACGCCGTCGCCGATGAGCATCACGGAGGTGCGCATGTGGTCGGTGACCACGCGCAGGGAGACGTCCGAGCCGTGGGCGTCGCCGTAGCGGACGCCGGTCAGCTCGGTGGCCTTGTTGATGACGGCCATGGAGGTGTCGATCTCGTACATGTTCTGCACGCCCTGCAGAATCATGGCGAGGCGCTCAAGGCCGAGGCCGGTGTCGATGTTCTGGCTCGGCAGGTCCCCGAGGATCGGGTAGTCCTTGCCCGGCCCCTCGCCCCGCTCGTACTGCATGAAGACCAGGTTCCAGATCTCCACGTAGCGCTCGTCGTTGACGGCGGGGCCGCCCTCGGCGCCGAACTCGGGGCCGCGGTCGTAGTTGATCTCGGAGCAGGGACCGCAGGGGCCGGGGACGCCCATGTCCCAGTAGTTGTCCTTCTTGCCCAGGCGCTGGATGCGCTCCTTCGGCACGCCCACGACCTCGTGCCAGATGCGCTCGGCCTCGTCGTCGTCCTCGTAGACCGTGATCCACAGGCGCTCGGGGTCGAGGCCGTAACCGCCCTTGTCCTGGGCGCTGGTGAGCAGCTCCCAGGCGAGCTTGATGGCGCCTTCCTTGAAGTAGTCACCGAAGGAGAAGTTGCCGCACATCTGGAAGAACGTGCCGTGCCGGGTGGTCTTGCCGACCTCTTCGATGTCCGGCGTGCGCACGCACTTCTGCACGCTCGTGGCGCGGTCGAAGGGCGGCTTGACCTCACCCAGGAAGTAGGGCTTGAAGGGCACCATGCCGGCCGGGACGAGGAGCAGAGTCGGGTCGTCCGCGATGAGCGACGCCGAAGGGACGACGGTGTGACCGCGCTCCTCGAAGAAGCTCAACCAGCGGCGGCGAATCTCAGCCGACTCCATCAGTGGTCCTCATTCCGGTTGTACGGGTACGTCTGGTACGCCGAACCCTCGACGTACTTCGGGTTGTTGCGGTTCTCGATGGCGGCGAACCGCCGGGGGCCGGGGAGTTCGGGATTCTCGTTGATCCCGAGGGCGTCGCCCAGCTCGGCCTCCCGCACGGCCATGTTGTCCCGGACGTCGAGCGCGAAGCCGACTGCACGGTCCTTGATGCGGTGACCGGCCTCGATCGCCTTGTTGCCGGCGGTTCTGGCGAGGCTCTCGGGGGTCAGCTGCTTCAGCTTGCGATTGACCTTGGTGGTGGCCCACACACCGGCGGCGACGCCCGTGGTGAACCAGAAGGTGCGGCGGAACATCGCTGGCTCTCAGTCCCTCTTGTCTCGGGCGCTGCGCCGGGTGACCGTGCGGCCCACGATCACGGTACGCCTGGACGCCTTGGCGGGCACGTCCTCCTTGCGGCCGCCCAGGGCCCGGCGCACGCCGTAGCCGAAGGCCGCGACCTTGACCAGGGGGCCGCCGAACGTGGAGGCGACGGTCGTCGACAGCGCCGAGGCGTTCGACGTGACCTCCTGGACGTCGGAGGCGATCGAGTCGACCCGGTCGATCTGCGTCTGCGCGGAGCGCACCGCCGCGGAGGCGTCGGCCAGCAGCGGGACGGCCTGGTCGGTCACGTCCGCCACGAGCTTGGTGGTCGCCTTGAGCGTCTGGGCCACCCTCGCCAGCGCGACGGCGAGGAAGGAGACCAGAATCGCCCAGAAGACGGCCACCAGGATCCCGGCAACCTCTCCACCGGACACTGTGTGCACCCGCTCCCTGAAACGTGCCTGAACATCAAAAAGTCGTGCGACGAGCCTATCGCGCCGGAGGTTGCGCTCCGTACCGGTTTCCCGCGCGGGAGCAGGGGAATCGCGAAAGCCCGCCGCCTCGCCCACCCGGACAGGTGGAGAGACGGCGGGCCTGAGATACCGCGTGCCTGCCGAGGATCAGCGGGCGTAGTACTCGACGACGAGCTGCTCGTCGCAGATCACCGGGATCTCCTTGCGGTTCGGCTCGCGGTCCAGGCGGAACGCCAGGGCCTTGAGGTTCACCTGGAGGTAGCGCGGGGTCTCACCGTCGGGGGCGAAGCCACCCTCACGGGCGATCGTGAAGAGGGTCTTCTCCTTGGAACGCTCGCGAACCTGCACGACGTCGTCCGGACGGACACGGAAGGAGGGCTTGTCGACCTTCTTGCCGTTGACCGCGATGTGGCCGTGGACGACCATCTGGCGGGCCTGGTAGATCGTGCGGGCGATGCCCGAACGCAGCACCAGGGCGTCGAGACGGCGCTCCAGCTCGATGATCAGGGCCTCACCGGTCTTGCCCTGGACCTTGGAGGCACGCTCGTAGGCGCGGACGAGCTGGCGCTCGGACACGTCGTACTGCGCGCGCAGACGCTGCTTCTCGAGCAGACGGACCTTGTAGTCCGAGTTCTGCTTGCGGCCACGGCCGTGCTCACCCGGCGGGTAGGGGCGGGCCTCGAAGTACTTGACGGCCTTCGGGGTCAGCGCGATGCCGAGCGCACGCGACTTCTTGACCTTGGGGCGGGACTGGTTCGCCACTGTTTCTCTTTCCTTGTTTTCCGGCTTGTCAGGGTTGAGGGAGGTCGCATCCGCAGCCGGGAAAACCCTCCTGGATCCTGGTGGACCCCGGTGGGCAGCCGCTCCCCTGGTCTGGGCACATACGTGCAGCACGCGAGTGGCCCACCGACCGGTTCCGTCGTGCGAAAGCGGTGGTGGGCTGCCCGCGACACCGTTCGACGGTGCGCGACGCTCCTGGAGCCGGTCCCGGAGGGCTGTGCCCCCGGACTGGCTCCGGCCGACTGTCCCGTTCTGACTGCACGGGACGCGGCACTCCGGACGAGTTTACAGGGTGCTCAGGACCGCTTTCGACCGAGGTTCTTCCGGGTCCACTCCACCGCGTCCGCGTAGCGGGCCTCCGAACCGTGCCGGGTCGGCTCGTAGTACTCGCGGTCCTTCAGTTCGTCGGGGGCGTACTGCTGGGCCGCGATGCCCTCGGGCAGGTCGTGCGGGTAGACGTAGCCCTGGCCGTGGCCGAGCTTCGTCGCGCCCTTGTAGTGGCTGTCGCGCAGGTGGGCGGGCACGGGGCCGGCGTGGCCCTTGCGGACGTCCTCCAGGGCTGCGCCGATCGCCGTGGTCGCGGCGTTGGACTTGGGGGCCAGGGCGAGGGCGATCGTGGCGTGGCTGAGGGTGAGGGCGGCCTCGGGGAAGCCGATCATGGCGACGGCCTGGGCGGCGGCGACGGCCGTCTGCAGGGCGGTCGGGTCGGCCAGGCCGATGTCCTCGCTGGCGGAGATCATCAGGCGGCGGGCGATGAAGCGGGGGTCCTCGCCGGCCTCGATCATGCGGGCCAGGTAGTGCAGGGCGGCGTCGACGTCGGAGCCGCGGATGGACTTGATCAGGGCGCTCGCCACGTCGTAGTGCTGGTCGCCGTCCCGGTCGTACTTCACGGCGGCCCGGTCGACCGTCTCCTCCAGGGTGGTCAGGCCGATCTCCGCCTCGCCCTTGTCGAGGGCGGCTCCGGCGGCCGCCTCCAGAGCGGTCAGGGCACGCCGGGCGTCACCGCCGGCGATGCGCAGGAGATGGCGCTCGGTCTCCTCGGGGAGGGTGACCGCCTCCTTGAGGCCGCGCTCGTCGGTGAGGGCGCGGCGGACGAGGCTCCTGATGTCGTCGTCCGTGAGCGGTTCGAGGGTGAGCAGCAGGGAGCGGGACAGCAGCGGGGAGATGACCGAGAAGTACGGGTTCTCCGTCGTCGCCGCGATGAGCGTCACCCAGCGGTTCTCGACGGCGGGGAGCAGGGAGTCCTGCTGGGCCTTGCTGAAGCGGTGGATCTCGTCGAGGAAGAGGACGGTCTCCTTGCCGTACCCGCCGGAGGCGCGGCGGGCGCCGTCGATGACCGCGCGGACCTCCTTGACGCCGGCGGTGATCGCGGACAGCTCCACGAAGCGGGCGTCGGTGGCTTTGGAAACGACGTAGGCCAGGGTTGTCTTGCCGGTGCCGGGCGGGCCCCAGAGGAGCACCGAGGAGGGGCCGGCCGGGCCGGAGGCCTCTCCGACCAGTCTGCGCAGGGGGGAGCCCGGCTTCAGCAGGTGCTGCTGGCCCACGACCTCGTCGAGGGTGCGCGGGCGCATGCGCACCGCCAGGGGGCTGCTGGACGGCTCCTTCTCCTGGCGTTCTTCGGCTGCGGCGGTGAACAGGTCGGGCTCCACGTCAGAAACCCTAGTTCACGGCACTGACAATCCGGCCGGGCCCCGCGACCGGGGGCTCAGCTGAGCCAGAAGTCCCACCAGCGGGTCAGGATCAGCATGCCGATGATGCCGATGTGCAGCACGGGCATGACCCACGTGAACTCGCCGAAGAAACTCTTGAGCCAGCTCGGGGCGGGCAGGAAGCCCTTGCGGATGTTGAACGACGTCACGTACCAGAACATCAGGATCGTGGCGACCCAAGCCAGGCTGCACCACAGGCAGAGCGCGTTGATCCGGTACAGGGACTGGAACATCAGCCAGGCGCAGAAGCTCACGCCGAACAGGCAGCCGGCGTTGAAGGTGAGCCAGTACCAGCGCGGGAAGCGGGCGCCGGCGAGCAGGCTCACGCCGACGCCGATGACGATGGCGTAGGTGACGAGGCCGAGCATCGGGTTCGGGAAGCCGAAGACCGCGGCCTGCTTGCTCTCCATGACGCTGCCGCAGGAGACGACGGGGTTGAGGCTGCACCCGGGCGTGAACGTCGTGCCCGCGACCTTGGCCTCGAGGATCTTGAACTTGTCGATCGTGATGACCCACGCGGCGAGTAGTCCGGCCGCGCCGGTGATCACCAGCAGCAGGGCCAGGGCCCGGCTGCCGCCCTCCGTGCGGGGCGCGGGCTCGGCGCGCTCCGGCTCGGACTCCGTGGAGACGTCCCTGACTGTCGTCTTGCTCATCACGCCGATTCCGTCACTTGAGGCCTGAACATCTTCGGGCAGGGCCATTGTGCCGCACAGGGCCCGTGTCCACCGTTCAGTGGACATAAGGATGGCCGCCCGGTCGTCCCTGAGGGTTGCGTTCCGGCCGACGCTCGTCGCATGACAGCACAGGGGTACGAAGTCGCCGTGCACGTACGGGGGCTGCGCGAGCGCTACGGGGGCGTGACCGCCGTGGACGGCATCGATCTCGGCATCCGCCGTGGCGAGGTGTTCGGCCTGCTCGGACCCGACGGGGCGGGCAAGAGCACCACGGTGGAGATCCTCCAGGGCAACCGGGACCGGGACGCGGGCGAGGTGTCCGTCCTCGGGCCGGACCCGGCGACCGGCACGCGTGCGTGGCGATCGCGCGTCGGGATCGTCTGGCAGGACGAATCGGCGCCCGCCGAGTTGACGGTCCGCGAGACCGTGCGGCACTTCGCCCGCTACTACCCCCGGCCGCGCGACCCGGAGGAGGTCATCGCCCTGACCGGTCTGGCGGCGAAGGCGGACAGCCGGATCAAGGCGCTGTCGGGTGGCCGGCGCAGGCGTCCGGACGTGGCGCTCGGCGTCGTCGGAGGCCCCGACCTGCTGCTTCTGGACGAGCCGACGACCGGGTTCGACCCGGCTGCCCGGCGCCGGTTCTGGTCGCTGATCCGCGCCCTGGCCGACGACGGCACGACCATCGTGCTGACCACGCACTACCTGGAGGAGGCGGAGGCCCTGGTGCACCGGCTGGCCGTCGTTCGCCTTCCCCGTCGTCCTGTTGTTCCTGTTCGCGTCGATCTTCCGGGACGACGTGGAGGGCGCGGGCACCACCGCCTCGCGGCTGTACGTGCCGGCGATGATGGCCGCCGGGATCATGTCGACGAGCTTCCAGGCGCTCGGCATCTCGATCGCGATCGAGCGGCAGGACAAGGTGCTGCGCCGGCTGCGGGGCACGCCGATGCCGCCGGCGGCGTACACGCGATGCGGTTCGGGCTCCTGGCGGAGTGCGGAAGGCGCCGGGCCGCGGCGCCTTCCGCCCCGCCCGGTGCCTCAGCCGAGCCGTGCCTCCAGCTCCGCCACGATCTCGTTCACGCCGACCGCCGTCTGCTCACCCGACTCCATGTCCTTGAGCTGGACGACGCCCTCGGCGAGGTCGCGTTCGCCGGCGACGACCGTGTAGCGGGCGCCGCTGCGGTTGGCGTTCTTCATCGCGCCCTTGAGGCCCTTGCCGCCGTAGGAGAAGTCGGCCGCGATGCCGTTCTTGCGCAGTTCCGTGACCTTGGCGAACAGGACCCGGCGGGCCTCCTCGCCGAGCGGGACGGCGAAGACGCTGGTGGTGGCGGGCAGTTCGAGCTCGACGCCCTCCGCCTCCAGGGCGAGGACCGTGCGGTCGACGCCGAGGGCCCAGCCGACGGACGGCAGCGCGGGGCCGCCGATCATCTCGGAGAGGCCGTCGTAGCGGCCGCCGCCGCCCACCGCGGACTGCGAGCCGAGACCGTCGTGGACGAACTCGAAGGTGGTGCGGGTGTAGTAGTCCAGGCCGCGGACCAGCTTCGGGTCGTCCTCGAAGGTGACGCCCGCCGCCGTGATCAGCTCGCGGACCTCCTCGTGGTACGCCTTGCAGGCGTCGCACAGGTAGTCACGCAGCAGCGGTGCGTCCCCGAGCTGCTTCTGGACCGACTCGCGCTTGTCGTCCAGGACGCGCAGCGGGTTGATCTCGGCGCGCCGCAGGGTGTCCTCGTCCAGATCCAGGCCGCGCAGGAACTCCTGAAGTGCCGACCGGTACACCGGGCGGCACTCCTGGTCGCCGAGGCTGTTGAGCAGGATCCGGAAGTCGCTCAGGCCCAGCGAGCGGTACGCCTGGTCGGCCAGGATGATCAGTTCGGCGTCGAGCGCCGGGTCCTCCGCGCCGATCGCCTCGGCACCGACCTGGGAGAAGTGCCGGTAGCGGCCCTTCTGGGGGCGCTCGTAGCGGTAGTACGAGCCGGAGTACCAGAGCTTGACCGGGAGGTTGCCGGCCTTGTGGAGGTTAGCCTCCAGCGCGGCGCGCAGGACGGAGGCCGTGCCTTCGGGACGCAGGGCGAGCCTGTCGCCGCCCTTGGTCTCGAAGGCGTACATCTCCTTGGTCACGATGTCGGTGGACTCACCGACCCCGCGCGCGAAGAGCTCGACGTTCTCGAAGCCGGGCGTCTCGATGTAGCCGTAGCCGGAGTTGCGCAGCGGAGCGGCGATCGCCTCGCGCACGGCGAGGTACTTGGCGCTGTCCGGCGGGATCAGGTCGTACGTGCCCTTGGGGGCCTTGAAGGTGCTCACGGAAGGTCTCGTCACATTCCTCGTCGGGGAGCCTGAGCGGGTCCCTGGCCGGCGGCCACCTGCCGCAGATACGGGTTGGTGGAACGCTCCTGGCCGATGGTCGTCTGGGGGCCGTGGCCGGACAGCACCACGGTCGAGTCGTCGAGCGGCAGGCACACGCGGGCCAGCGAGTCGAGCATCTCGGCCATGTCACCGCCGGGCAGGTCGGTGCGTCCGATGGAGCCGGCGAACAGCAGGTCGCCCGAGAAGAGGATCGGCGGGATGTCCGCCGCCTCGGGCATGCCGAAGGTCACCGACCCCTTGGTATGGCCCGGCGCGTGGGCGACGGACAGCTCCAGGCCCGCCAGCTCCAGCTTCGCTCCGTCGGCCAGCTCCTTGACGTCATCGGGCTCCCCCACGGTCAGCTCGCCCATCAGCGGCATCCCGATGGAACGGCCGATCCCCTTCTCGGGGTCGCTCATCATGTACCGGTCGTCGGGGTGGATCCAGGCCGGCACGTCGTGCGCGCCGCACACCGGGACGACCGAGGCCACGTGGTCGATGTGGCCGTGGGTGAGGACGACGGCGACGGGCTTGAGCCGGTGCTTCGCGATCGCCTCCGCGACGCCGTCGGCGGCCTGATGGCCGGGGTCGATGATCACGCACTCCTCACCGGCGGCGGGGGCGACGAGGTAGCAGTTCGTCCCCCAGGCCCCGGCGGGGAACCCGGCAATGAGCACGATCGTCCTTCGTTGTGTCGATACGGGCGGCTACGGCTGCTCACAGAGCCTACCGGCGCTGCCGATTCCTCAGCGAACCCATATACGGTACGGGGCACACGCAGGCGGTCGGCACACAGGACGCACGCGTACCGGTCGACGTATCAGACCCATGAGGAGAGAACCCGGTGGTCAGCCAGGAACAGCGGCGGCGTCAGCTCGCCCGGGAGAAGTTCTTGCGACAGCAGCAGCGACGCACTGACGCACGACGCAAGGCCCGTATCCGCAACTCCGTGATCGCCTCGGCCCTCGGCGTGATCGTGGTGCTCTCGGTGACGGTCTTCCTGACCAAGCCGTTCGAGGACGACGGCAAGACGGACAACGCGAGCGCGGACGTCACCCCGAGCGCCACCCCGAGCAAGGCCCCGGACCCGTGCGAGAAGCCGGCTCCGGGCAAGGTCAAGTCGGAGACCTGGAAGAAGGAACCGGCCATGACCATCGACGAGTCCGCGAAGTACACGATGAAGCTGGACACGACCTGCGGCGAGATGGACATCGCGCTGAAGGCGTCGGCGGCACCGCACACGGTGAACTCGTTCAACTTCCTTCTCGGCAAGGGCTACCTGGACCACAGCAAGTGCCACCGGCTCACCGACCAGGGCATCTACGTCCTGCAGTGCGGCGACCCGAAGGGCACCGGCATGGGCGGACCGGGCTACACCATCCCGGACGAGAACCTCAAGGACAAGAGCCTCAAGGGCGGGATCTACCCGGCGGGCACGGTCGCGATGGCGAACCAGTACAACGCGCAGACGAAGCAGGGCCGCAACAGCGGCGGAAGCCAGTTCTTCCTCGTCTACCAGGACAGTCAGCTGCCGCCCGACTACACACCGTTCGGTACGGTGTCCGAGGCGGGCATGAAGGTCCTGAAGAAGATCGCCGCCGCCGGAGCACAGGCCCCCGACCCGCAGACGGGTAATACGGCGCCCAACGCGACGGTCGTGATCAACAAGGCCACGATCACGAAATCCTGACCCCTCAACTGCGAAATTTCGGTCGCGCGGGATGCGGACAGGCCCCCCGCCGGTCGCCTATGTTGGCCGTGACGAAACTGTGGACGATGCCCGGGGGAGCTTCAGGCCCCTCGCAGGCATCATGTGGAGGAGGCGCTGTGAGCAGCGACCCGTGGGGCCGCGTCGACGAGACGGGGACCGTGTACGTGCGTACGGCCGACGGCGAGCAGGTCGTCGGTTCCTGGCAGGCGGGCTCCCCCGAGGAGGCGCTGGCCTATTTCGAGCGCAAGTACGAGGGCCTGGTTGTCGAGATCGGCCTCCTCGAGAAGCGAGTGAAGACCACCGACCTGTCGGCGAAGGACGCCCAGGCCGCCATCGACCACATCCGGGAGCAGGTCGACGCGCACCACGTGGTGGGCGACCTGGACGCCCTGCGGGTCCGGCTGGACAAGCTCGTGGAGCTGGTGGAGGCGCGCCGCGAGGAGCGCAAGGCGCAGCGGGCGAAGCAGTCCGACGAGGCGCGCAGGTCGAAGGAGGCTCTGGTCGCCGAGGCGGAGGAGCTGTCGCAGTCCGACCAGTGGCGGGCGGCCGGTGAGCGGCTGCGGGCTCTGGTGGACACCTGGAAGGGCCTGCCGCGCCTGGACCGCAAGTCCGACGACGAGCTGTGGCACCGGTTCTCGCACGCGCGGTCGGCGTTCTCCAAGCGGCGCAAGCAGCACTTCGCGCAGCTGGACGCGCAGCGCGAGGAGGCCCGCAAGACCAAGGAGCGGCTGGTCTCCGAGGCCGAGGCGCTGTCGAACTCGACGGACTGGGGCGTGACGGCGGCGCGCTACCGCGAGCTGATGTCCGAGTGGAAGGCCGCGGGCCGCGCCCAGCGCGAGCACGAGGACGACCTGTGGAACCGCTTCCGCGGCGCCCAGGACGTGTTCTTCGCGGCCCGCAGCTCGGTCTTCGCCGAGCGGGACGCCGAGCAGTCGGAGAACCTCAAGCTCAAGGAGGAGCTGGCCGAGGAGGCCGAGAAGCTCCTGCCGATCACGGACCTCAAGGCGGCCCGGGCCGCCTTCCGGAACGTGAACGAGCGCTGGGAGGCCATCGGTCACGTACCGCGCGACGCCCGGCCGAAGGTCGAGGGCCGGATGCACGCGGTCGAGCGGGCCATCCAGGAGGCCGAGGAGGCCGAGTGGCGCCGGACGAACCCGGAGGCACGCGCGCGTGCCGAGGGTCTGACCGGCCAGCTCCAGGCGGCCGTGGACAAGCTGCGGGGCCAGATCGACCAGGCCCGTGCGCAGGGCAACAACGCCAAGGCCGACAAGCTCCAGCGTGAGCTCGACGGCCGGCAGGCGCTGCTGGACCAGGCTCTGAAGGGCCTGCAGGAGTTCGGCGGCTGAGCAGTCGAGGCGAAAGGGGGGGCTTTCCGTACGCGCCGTACGGAAAGCCCCCCTTCGTGTGACCGCTGGGGGCGCTACGACCTGCTGCGCGCCGACGTCACCCGGTACACGTCGTAGACGCCCTCCACGCCCCGGACCGCCTTGAGCACGTGCCCGAGGTGCTTCGGGTCGCCCATCTCGAAGGTGAAGCGGGAGGTGGCGACCCGGTCGCGGGAGGTCTGGACGGCCGCGGAGAGGATGTTGACGTGCTGGTCCGACAGCACGCGGGTGACGTCCGAGAGGAGCCGGGAGCGGTCCAGGGCCTCGACCTGGATGGCGACCAGGAAGACCGAGGACTGGGTGGGCGCCCACTCGACGTCGAGGATCCGCTCCGGCTCACGGGACAGCGAGTCCACGTTCACGCAGTCGCTGCGGTGAACCGATACGCCACTGCCGCGGGTGACGAAGCCGATGATGGGGTCGCCCGGCACGGGCGTGCAGCAGCGGGCCAGCTTGACCCACACGTCCTCGACGCCCTTGACGACGACGCCCGGATCGGCGCTGGTACGGCGCTTGCGGCTGCGGCCGGGAGCCGGCGGGACCGACTCGTCGATCTCCTCGGTGGCGGCCTCCTCGCCGCCGAGGGCCTGGACCAGCTTCTGCACGATGTTCTGCGCGGAGACATGGCCCTCGCCGATCGCCGCGTACAGCGCGGAGATGTCGGCGTAGCGCATCTCGTGCGCGAGGGTCACCAGGGAGTCGCCGGTCAGGATGCGCTGGATCGGCAGGTTCTGCTTGCGCATCGCTCGGACGATGGCGTCCTTGCCCTGCTCGATGGCCTCGTCGCGGCGTTCCTTGGAGAACCAGGCCCGGATCTTGTTGCGGGCGCGCGGTGACTTGACGAAGCCGAGCCAGTCGCGGGAGGGGCCGGCGCCGGCCGCCTTGGAGGTGAAGACCTCCACCAGGTCTCCGTTGTCCAGGGTGGACTCCAGCGGGACCAGGCGGCCGTTGACGCGGGCGCCTATGGTGCGGTGCCCGACCTCGGTGTGCACCGCGTAGGCGAAGTCCACCGGGGTGGCACCGGCCGGGAGAGCTATGACGTCGCCCTTGGGGGTGAAGACGAAGACCTCGTTGCGGGACAGGTCGAAGCGCAGGGACTCCAGGAACTCGCCCGGGTCCTCCGTCTCCTTCTGCCAGTCCAGCAGCTGGCGCAGCCACGCCATGTCGTTGAGATGGTCGTCCTTGCCCTTGCCGGACGACTTGGGGGCATCGCTGCGCACCTTGGAGGCGCCGGCGACGGCCTCCTGCTTGTACTTCCAGTGCGCGGCGATGCCGTACTCGGCGCGGCGGTGCATGTCGAAGGTGCGGATCTGCAACTCGACGGGCTTGCCGCCGGGGCCGATGACCGTCGTGTGCAGCGACTGGTACATGTTGAACTTGGGCATCGCGATGTAGTCCTTGAACCGGCCGGGGACCGGGTTCCATCGCGCGTGCACCGTGCCGAGGGCCGCGTAGCAGTCGCGGACGGTGTCCACGAGGACGCGGATGCCCACCAGGTCGTAGATCTCCGCGAAGTCCCGGCCGCGGACGATCATCTTCTGGTAGACGCTGTAGTAGTGCTTCGGGCGGCCGGTGACGGTCGCCTTGATGCGGGCCGCGCGCAGGTCCTGCTGGACCTCGTCGGTGACGATGGCCAGGTACTCGTCGCGCTTGGGTGCCCGCTCGGCCACCAGCCGGACGATCTCGTCGTACATCTTGGGGTAGAGGATCGCGAAGGCGAGGTCCTCCAGCTCCCACTTGATGGTGTTCATGCCCAGGCGGTGGGCGAGCGGCGCGTAGATCTCCAGGGTCTCGCGCGCCTTCTTCTCCTGCTTCTCGCGCTTGAGGTAGCGCATGGTGCGCATGTTGTGCAGGCGGTCGGCGAGCTTGATGACCAGGACGCGGGGGTCCTTGGCCATGGCGACGACCATCTTGCGCACCGTCTCGGCCTGCGCGGCCTCACCGAACTTGACCTTGTCCAGCTTGGTGACGCCGTCGACGAGCAGGGTGACGACGTCGCCGAAGTCGCGGCGCAGGTCGTCCAGGCCGTACTCGGTGTCCTCGACGGTGTCGTGCAGCAGCCCGGCCATCAGCGTGGCCGGATCCATGCCGAGCTCGGCGAGGATGGTGGTGACGGCGAGGGGGTGCGTGATGTACGGGTCGCCGCTCTTGCGCTTCTGCCCGCGGTGCCAGCGCTCGGCGACCTGGTAGGCGCGCTCGATCTGGCGCAGCGTGGCTGTCTCGATCTTCGGGTCGTTGCTGCGCACTATCCGCAGCAGCGGTTCCAGCACCGGGTTGTACGGGTTCGCGCGCTGCACCCCGAGCCGGGCCAGTCGGGCGCGGACGCGGTTGGAGGAGCCGGACCGGGCCGGCTGTCCGGCGGGCTGACGTACCGCGGGCGGCGGGGTGGGCTTGGGCCGCGACTGCTCCGCGGGTTTGTCGACCGGCGCCGCCTGGGCGTGCTCGACCGGCCCGCGGGTGTCGTTCTTCGCGTGGGGCGCGTTCGGCGCGGGCTTCGCCGCGGCTGCCGAGGCGGACTCGGGCTTGGCGGCGGTCAGGTGCTGGGCCTCGTCTGGCAAGAGGGCTCCTCGTGCGCGATCCGGTTCCCCCGGTCAGGCTCCGGACCCCCATGGTAGCGATCCCGAGCCCCGGGATCGCCTTCAGGCCAATGTGAGGACCGTCTACCCGGGGAACGCATGAGGCGGGCACCGGGTCGTCCGGTGCCCGCCTGTGCGGTGTCGTGCCGGTGTCCACCGGCCCGCTGCGCGGTTGCTAGACCGTGAGCAGGGCCTCCAGCGGAGCGCCTTCCAGGGCCGGTTCCAGGCGGGCGCGGCCGCTCAGGAAGCCGAGTTCCATGAGGACGGCGAGGCCGGCGACCTCTGCGCCGGCCCGGCGGATGAGCTGGACCGAGGCCTCGGCGGTGCCGCCGGTGGCGAGGACGTCGTCGACGACGAGCACCCGGTCCCCGTCGGTGAGGTCCTCGGCGTGCACCTCGATCTCCGCCGAGCCGTACTCCAGGTCGTACGCCTGCGCGAGGGTGGCTCCGGGGAGCTTGCCCGCCTTGCGCACGGGGATGAAGCCGAGACCGGCGCGGACGGCGACCGGGGCGCCGAGGATGAAGCCGCGGGCCTCCAGGCCGACGACCTTCGTGGCGCCGGTGCGCTGGGCGATCTCGGCGAGGGCGTCGGTCAGCGCGGTGAACGCCGCCGGGTCCGCCAGGAGCGGGGTGATGTCCTTGAACATCACGCCCGGCTCCGGGTAGTCGGCCACGTCACGGATGCGGCCGAGCAGCAGTTCCCTGATGTCGGTCATCGGCGCTTCCCCGAGGGACGGCCGCGGCCACGTGTGCGCGAGGCGGGCTGGTTGCGCGGCCCGACCACCGCGGGTGCGGCGTCCTCGGGCTCGTCCGCGTACGTCTCCTCGTCGTGGGCCTCGGCGCCTCCCTGGGAGGCGGACTGGGCCCGCTTGGCCAGGACGCGCTTCTTCAGGGCCTTCATCGCCGGCTCGCGCTCCTTGAGGTCGGCGACGAGCGGCGTGGCGATGAAGATCGAGGAGTACGCACCGGCGGCGAGACCGACGAACAGCGACAGCGAGATGTCGTTCAGCATGCCGGCGCCGAGGACACCGCCACCGATGAACAGCAGGCCCGCGACCGGCAGCAGCGCGACGACCGTGGTGTTGATGGAGCGGACCAGCGTGCTGTTGATCGAGCGGTTGGCGACGTCGCTGTAGGTCCAGCGTGTCTGCTTGGTGAGGTCCTTCGTCTGTTCCTTGAGGCTGTCGAACACCACGACCGTGTCGTAGAGCGAGTAGCCGAGGATGGTCAGCAGACCGATCACCGTGCCCGGTGTGACCTCGAAGCCGACGAGGGCGTAGATGCCGACCGTGATGGTGATGTCGTGGATCAGCGCGATGAACGCCGCGACGGCCATGCGCCACTCGAAGGCGATCGCCAGGTAGATCACCACGAGGACCATGAAGATCCCGAGACCCTGCCAGGCCTTGTTCGCGATCTGCTCGCCCCAGCTGGGGCCGACCAGCTCGGCGTTGATCTGCTCCGAGTCGATCTTGAGGTCGTCGGCGAGCGTGCTCTTGATCTCGTTCGCGGCACCGGTGTCGATGCCGGCGACCTGGATGCGCATGCTGCCGTCGCCGAGCTTCTGGACGATCGCGTCGTGGCCGGAGGCCTCTTCCGCGTACCGCTCCGCCTGGGACACCGAGACGCTGGTGTTCTTGGGGGTGTTGAAGACCGCGCCGCCCTGGAACTCGATGCCCATGTTCAGGCCGCGGACCGCCAGACCGGCGATGGCCACGATGGTGATCAGGATGGAGAGGCCGTACCAGATCTTGCGGTTCTTGACGAAGTCGTAGCCGATCTCGCCGCGGTGCAGCCGGGCGCCGAGGTTGCCGAGTTTCGACATCTCACGCCTCCTTCGTCTCGACGGGGGCGGAGGGACGGCGGGTGCGGCGCAGCGGCGGCTGGGCACCCAGGCTCTTCGGGTCGAGGCCTGACCACTTGTGGCCGTTCGCGAAGAACGGGCGGCGGGCCATGAGCGTCAGCAGCGGCTTGGTGAAGAGGAACACCACGACCACGTCGAGCAGGGTGGTCAGGCCGAGCGTGAACGCGAAGCCCTGGACCTTGCCGACGGTGACGAGGAAGAGCACCGCGGCGGCCAGGAACGACACGAAGTCGGAGACCAGGATGGTGCGACGGGCGCGCGGCCAGGCCCGCTCGACGGCGGGGCGCAGCGAGCGGCCCTCACGGATCTCGTCACGGACGCGTTCGAAGTACACGATGAACGAGTCCGCGGTGATGCCGATGGCGACGATGGCACCGCACACGGCCGGCAGGTTCAGCGCGAAGCCGATGGCCGGGCCGAGCAGGGCCATGAGCGTGTAGGTGAGGGCGGCGGAGACCAGCAGCGAGAGGATCGCGATGAACGACAGGCCGCGGTAGTACGCCAGCAGGTAGATGACGACCAGCGCCAGACCGATCGCGCCGGCGATCAGACCGGCCTGCAACTGGTCACCGCCCAGCGCGGCGGTCACGGTCGTCATGCTGTCCACCTTGAAGGTGAGCGGGAGCGCGCCGTAGCTCAGCATGTTCGACAGGTCCTGGGCGGACTGCTGGTTGAAGTTGCCGGAGATCTCGGCGTTGCCGCCGGTCAGGGCCTGCTTGACGTACGGGTCGGAGACGACCTCGCCGTCCAGGACGATCGCGAACTGGTTCTGCGGGGACTGGTTCTGCGCCAGCTTGCCGGTGATGTCCGCGAACTTCTTGGCTCCGCCGTCCGTGAAGTCCATCGTGACGGTCCAGCCGGCACCGGTCTGGGTGTTGAGGACGGCCTGGGCCTTGTCGACGTCCGTGCCGTCGACCTCGGCGGGGCCGAGGATGTACTTCTGCCACTGGCCCTGCGAGTTCTTGCCGCACGCGAGGGTCGGGTCGGAGGCCTTGGTGTCGTCACCCACGGTGGAGCGGGTCTTCTCGTCGGTGCAGTCGAGCTTGGCGTACTTCGCCTGGAGCGCGTTCGCGTCGCCCTGGGCGGTGCCGCCGCTCCCCGACGGGGAGGGGCTCGACCCGGGCTTGTCCGAGGCGCTCGCCGACGGCGTGGCGTCGGCCTTCAGCGCGTCGGTGACCGCGCGGCCCTGGGTGGTGGGCGTGGCGGACGGCGAGGCGGAGTTCTTGTCGGTGACCTCGGGCTTGCCTGACGGCTGGTCCGAGGGCTTGCCGGTGGGGCTCGGGGAGGGGCTGGCCGTGCCCTTGCCGCCGGCGATCTCGGTGGCGATGACCGGACGGAAGTAGAGCTTGGCGGTGGTGCCGACCTGCTTGCGGGCCTGCTCGGAGTTCGTGCCCTTGGGGATGTTGACGACGATGTTGTCCCGGCCCTGCGTCTGGACCTCGGACTCGGAGACGCCCAGACCATTGACACGGCGCTCCATGATGGAGACGGCGGTGTCCATGTTGGTCTTGTTGATCGCCGCCTCGTTGCCGGCCTCGGGGACCGCGCGGAGCGTGATGCTCGTACCGCCGGCAAGGTCGATGCCGAGACGGGGCTTCGTGTGCCCCGAGGCGAACATCCCACCGGTGAGCGCCGCGATGGCGATCAGGATCAGGGCCAGCGAGCGCCCCGGCTTGCTCTGGGCGCTCGCGTTCCTGCCCTTTTTAGGTGTGGCCACCTTCTCGTACTCCCTCTCGGGCCACCTCGCTCCGGATCGGCGGACGGGCGGCCATGACATGGTGTCGGGACTCCGTGCGAGCTGGGCGTGTCCCGGGGCGCGCGGGCAGGGCCCGCGCACCCCGGGACACGACTACTTCGCCTCGGAGTCGCCGTCGGTCTTCTTCGGCTCTGCGTCCGGCTTGGCCTCGGCCGCCTCGTCGGCCGGCTCCTCGGCCGCGTCCTTCTTGCCGAGGTCGACGGCCTTGTCGTCAGCGGGGGCGGCGGAGTCGTCGGTCTCGGTGAGGGAGGAGGCGTCGTCCGGGACGATGTCGGCGTCGGACTTCAGGTCGTGCTCGACGCCGTGGACGATGCGGTTGTACTCGTCGTCGGTGAGGACGGCACCGATGGCGTTCTTGGCGAAGAGGAGCTCGACGCCGGGACCGGCGTCGACGAGGACGGTGTCCTCGTTGACCTCCTTGACCGTGGCGTACATGCCCCCGATGGTGCGGATACCGCTGCCGGGCTGCATTTGGTTCCGCATCTCCACGGCCTGCTGCTGCTTCTTCTTGGCCGACCGGGTCATCAGGAACATGGCCCCGATGAGCACGATGAACGGGAGGAGGGTCAGGAGACTCACGGGTCGGTACTTCCTTCACACGACCGCGCTGTGAGCGGCCAGATGGTTGGGGGTGTGTACGCCGCCGACAAAGGCGGCATCGGCGGAGTCTAAGCGAGTCCGCGCGCATGGAACAACGCTCAGCATGGCACCGGGGTTCCTGCTCCGGCCACTGACCTCGCCGCCCCGGAGCCGTGACGGCGGCGTCACGCCCCGAACAGGTCCTGTTGTCCGTTTCCGGCGGTCTGGGACCGTGGCGGGGTCAGGCCGAGATGCGCCCATGCGGCGGGGGTGGCGACCCGGCCGCGGGGGGTG
Organism: Streptomyces sp. SID5643; assembly: GCF_009872555.1. Lineage (NCBI taxonomy): Bacteria > Bacillati > Actinomycetota > Actinomycetes > Kitasatosporales > Streptomycetaceae > Streptomyces > Streptomyces sp. SID5643. Next base: position 34,492 of record NZ_WWIC01000068.1, on the reverse strand, counting down.
CGGGCCAGCAGCCCCTCCCGGACGAGGAAGGGTTCGGCGACCTCCTCCACGGTCTCACGTTCCTCCCCGACCGCGACAGCGAGCGTGGAGAGGCCGACCGGGCCGCCGCCGAACAGCTTGAGCAGGGCTTCCAGCACACCCCGGTCGAGGCGGTCGAGGCCGCGCGCGTCCACCTCGTACACGGCGAGGGCCGCCGCGGCGATGTCCCTGGTGATCAGGCCGTCGGCCTTGACCTGCGCGTAGTCGCGGACGCGGCGCAGCAGACGGTTGGCGATACGGGGCGTGCCGCGGGAGCGTCCGGCGATCTCGGCGGCGCCCGCCGGCTCGATCTCGACTTCGAGGAGGTTCGCCGAGCGGTGGATGACCCGCTCCAGTTCGGCCGGTTCGTAGAACTCCATGTGCGCGGTGAAGCCGAAGCGGTCGCGCAGCGGGGGCGGCAGCAGGCCGGCGCGGGTGGTGGCTCCGACCAGGGTGAAGGGGGGCAGCTCCAGGGGAATGGCCGTGGCGCCGGGGCCCTTGCCGACGATGACGTCGACGCGGAAGTCCTCCATCGCCATGTACAGCATCTCCTCGGCGGGCCGGGACATGCGGTGGATCTCGTCGAGGAAGAGGACCTCGCCTTCCTGGAGGGAGGAGAGGATCGCGGCGAGGTCGCCCGCGTGCTGGATGGCGGGGCCCGAGGTGATGCGGATGGGGGCGCCCATCTCGGCCGCGATGATCATCGACAGGGTGGTCTTGCCGAGACCGGGGGCGCCGGAGAGCAGCACGTGGTCGGCCGTCGCGCCGCGCGCGCGTGCGGCGCGCAGTACGAGGTCGAGCTGCTCGCGGACCTTCTCCTGGCCGATGAACTCGTCCAGGTCCTTGGGGCGCAGGGCGGCCTCGACGGCCTGGTCCTCACGGTCGGCGACGGAGTCCACCAGCCGCTCTGCGGCGTCGGCGTCGGTGGTGTCGTCCCAGTTCATGTGATGTGCCTCAGGGTGGGGGTCAGCGGGCGCGGTTCAGGGTCTGGAGGGCCGCCTTCAGCAGCTGGCCCACCTGGGGCGTGCCCCCGGCGGCCTCGGCCTGGGGGGCCACGGCCGTCACGGCCTCGTCGGCCTCGCGGGTCGCGTACCCGAGGCCGATCAGGGCCGCGTGCAGCTGGTCACGCCAGCCGCTGCTGACCGGTGCGCCGACGGCGGGTGCGCCGACCGGCGCGCCGAGCCGGTCCTTCAGCTCCAGGAGCAGTTTCTGGGCGCCCTTCTTGCCGATGCCGGGAACGGCGGTGAGCGCCTTCTCGTCGGCGGTGGACACCGCCCGGCGCAGCGCGTCGGGGCTGTGCACGGCGAGCATGGCCTGGGCGAGTCTCGGCCCCACGCCGCTCGCGGTCTGGAGCAGCTCGAAGACCTGCCGCTCGTCGTCGTCCGCGAAGCCGTAGAGGGTGAGGGAGTCCTCGCGGACGACCAGGGAGGTGTGCAGCTTGGCCGGCTGGCCCATGCGGAGCGTGGACAGCGTGTTCGGCGTGCACTGGACGGCCATGCCGACGCCGCCGACCTCGACGACCGCGGCGTCCGGAGCGAGTGCGGCCACTGTGCCGCTGACGAAGGCGATCATGCCGTCCGGCCTTTCCGTGCTGGGGCGGTGTGCAGGGCGACGGCCTGCTGGAGTCGGTTCTGCGCGGGGGCGCGCCAGATGTGGCAGATGGCGAGGGCGAGGGCGTCGGCCGCGTCGGCGGGCTTGGGCGGGGCGCTGAGCCGGAGCAGGCGGGTGACCATGGCGCCCACCTGTGCCTTGTCGGCGCGGCCGCTGCCGGTGACGGCGGCCTTGACCTCACTGGGGGTGTGCAGCGCGACGGGGATGCCGCGGCGGGCGGCGCAGAGCATGGCGACGGCGCTGGCCTGCGCGGTGCCCATGACCGTACGGACGTTGTGCTGGCTGAAGACGCGCTCGACGGCGACGCATTCGGGCCGGTGCTCGTCGAGCCACTGCTCGATGCCCTGTTCGACGGCGACGAGGCGTTGACCGAGGTCGGCGTCCGCCGGCGTGCGGACGACGCCGACGCCGATCATCGTGAGCGGCCGTCCGGCGACGCCCTCGACGACGCCGACACCACACCGGGTCAGTCCCGGGTCCACCCCCAGTACGCGCACGCGCCCTCCCTTTCGCTCACCTGTTTGTGCAGGCTATCGGGTGCCACCGACAACGCGACGGGCCGACGGGGTGTGTCCCGTCGGCCCGTCGCTCTCGTGCGCGTGTCAGGCGTCGACCTTCTCCATGACCTCGTCGCTGACGTCGAAGTTGGCGAAGACGTTCTGCACGTCGTCGCTGTCCTCCAGCGCGTCGATCAGCTTGAAGATCTTCTTGGCGCCCTCCTCGTCCAGCTCGACCTGCATGGTCGGGACGAAGTTGGCGTCGGCGGAGTCGTAGTCGATGCCGGCGTCCTGGAGGGCGGTGCGGACCGCGACCAGGTCGGTGGCCTCGCTGAGCACCTCGAAGCTCTCGCCGAGGTCGTTGACCTCCTCGGCGCCCGCGTCGAGCACGGCGGCCAGCACGTCGTCCTCGGTCAGCTCGCCCTTGGGGACGATCACGACGCCCTTGCGGTTGAACAGGTACGACACCGAGCCCGGGTCGGCCATGGAGCCGCCGTTGCGGGTCATGGCGACGCGGACCTCGGAGGCGGCGCGGTTGCGGTTGTCGGTGAGGCACTCGATGAGCACGGCCACGCCGTTCGGGCCGTAGCCCTCGTACATGATCGTCTCGTAGTCGGCGCCGCCGGCCTCGAGACCGCCACCGCGCTTGACCGCGGAGTCGATGTTCTTGTTGGGAACCGACTGCTTCTTGGCCTTCTGGATGGCGTCGTAGAGCGTCGGGTTGCCCTCGATGTCGACGCCGCCCATGCGGGCCGCGACCTCGATGTTCTTGATCAGCTTCGCGAAGAGCTTGCCGCGCTTGGCGTCGATCACGGCCTTCTTGTGCTTCGTCGTAGCCCATTTAGAGTGGCCGGACATCTGCCTGTCTCCTTCGCGTAACCCATCTCAGCAACGAACGCAGGAATCCTACAAGGACTCGGCTGCCCGGTCCGCCCGCACCATGTCGACGAACAGGGCGTGGACGCGGTGGTCGCCGGTCAGTTCCGGATGGAACGACGTGGCCAGCGCGGTGCCCTGACGGACCGCGACGATGTGGCCGTCGTGCTCGGCGAGCACCTCGGCCGCGGCGCCGACGGACTCGACCCATGGGGCGCGGATGAAGACGCCCTCCACCGGGTCGCCCTCGATGCCCTGGACGCCGACGGCGGCCTCGAAGGACTCGTTCTGCCGTCCGAAGGCGTTGCGGCGCACGATCATGTCGATGCCGCCGACGGTCTCCTGGCCCGAGCGCGGGTCGAGGATCTTGTCGGCGAGCATGATCATGCCGGCGCAGGTGCCGTAGACGGGCATGCCGTCCCGCACACGCGCGCGCAGGGGCTCCATCAGGCCGAACAGGACGGCCAGCTTGGAGATGGTGGTGGACTCGCCGCCGGGGATGACGAGACCGTCGACCTCGGCGAGTTCTTCGGGGCGCCGCACCGGCCTGGCCACGGCATCGGCCGCGGCCAGGGCGACGAGGTGCTCCCGTACGTCGCCCTGGAGGGCCAGGACGCCTATCACGGGGGTGTCGCTCATGGATTCCTGTGCCTTACCAGCCGCGGTTGGCGTAGCGCTCGGCCTCGGGAAGGGTGTCGCAGTTGATGCCGACCATGGCCTCGCCCAGGTTGCGGGAGGCATCCGCGATGATCTTCGGGTCGTCGTAGAAGGTGGTGGCCTTCACGATGGCGGCGGCGCGCTTGGCCGGGTCGCCGGACTTGAAGATGCCGGAGCCGACGAAGACGCCCTCGGCGCCGAGCTGGCGCATCAGGGCCGCGTCGGCCGGGGTGGCGACGCCGCCGGCGGAGAACAGCACCACGGGGAGCTTGCCGAGCTCGGAGACTTCCTTGACCAGCTCGTACGGGGCGCGCAGCTCCTTGGCGGCGGCGTACAGCTCGTTGTTGTCGTAGCCGCGCAGGCGGGCGATCTCGTTCTTGATCTGGCGCAGGTGGCGGACGGCCTCGACGACGTTGCCGGTGCCGGCCTCGCCCTTGGAGCGGATCATCGCGGCGCCCTCGGCGATGCGGCGCAGGGCCTCGCCCAGGTTGGTGGCGCCGCAGACGAAGGGGGTGGTGAAGGCGAACTTGTCGCTGTGGTTGACCTCGTCGGCCGGGGTGAGGACCTCGGACTCGTCGATGTAGTCGACGCCGAGGGACTGCAGGACCTGGGCCTCGACGAAGTGGCCGATGCGGGACTTGGCCATGACCGGGATCGAGACGGCGTCGATGATGCCCTCGATCATGTCCGGGTCGGACATGCGGGCGACGCCGCCGTCCTTGCGGATGTCGGCGGGGACCCGCTCCAGGGCCATGACGGCGACGGCGCCCGCGTCCTCGGCGATCTTGGCCTGCTCCGGCGTGACGACGTCCATGATGACGCCGCCCTTGAGCTGCTCGGCCATGCCGCGCTTCACTCGGGCGGTGCCGGTCTCGGGAGCCTGGTTTTCGGAGATGGACACGGGTGACCTCACTGATGGGAAAGAGGGTTTTCTGCAGCACTGAGGAAACGTGAGAGAACCAGGCCACAGCAAGGGCCAATGGGAACGCCGTGGATCCTTTTGCGACGGACGGCCGGAAAACGACAGGTGAACGGGGTCAGGCGGCCCGGTCCACCAGGGCCGCCGGGGGCTCGTCGTCCATTTCGAAGGCCATCGGGAAGGGCGCGTGACCCGCCAGGCGGAACCAGCGCACCTTGCGGTGCCGGCGCAGGGCCCGGGCCGCCCGTACGGCGTCGTTGTGGAACCGGCGGGCCATCGGCACCCTGCGGACCGCCTCGGTGAGCTCCCGGGCCGCCTCCTCTCCCCCGGGCGCCTCGCGCACCGCCTCGACCTGTGGGGCCTCCCCGAAGACGGCCCTCAGCGCCTGGCTCAGTTCACTCTCCGCGATCTCCCGCTGCTCCTGCTCGGCCTGCCGGGCGGCGTGCGCGGCCTCGTACAGCACGATCGAGGCGGCCGGGTCCAGGACGCCTGAGGTCGCCAGTTCCTGCGCCACCGAGGCCCGGCGCAGCAGCTGCGCGTCCAGGGCGGCCCGGGCGGCGTCGATCCGGGCGTGGAGACGGTCGAGCCGGCCGGCGGTCCAGCTCAGGTAGAGCCCGATCGCGGCCAGGGCGACGGCGATCCAGATGAGAGTGGTGGTCACGGGCGGCAAGGCTAGCGGCCCGCAGGGCGACGCCGTTCATCCCGCCCCGCTGGTGGCCTCCGGCTGCGGGGGCCGTGGCGGCCGGCTTTGGTCCCGGCCGGTTCGAATGGCCCACCGCCCGGCCCACCGGCCGAAACGACCGGCCCGTCCACCCCACCCTCACAACCGGCCGGTCCAGGCGACCCACCCGGTCCTGGCCCCCCGAACCGGCTGGCCCGAGCAGGTGGCCGTCGACCCGGCCCTCAATCCCGGGCGAACCCCAGCCGCCCCCACCACCCGGTCGTCCGCTCGTCCTCGGCGACCGCCGCCGCTCCGGCCGTCACCGTCTCGTAGACGGACAGGATGTCCGCACCGACGGTCGACCAGTCGAAGCGCCGCACGTGGGCGCTCCCCCGCTCGCGCAGCTCCGCCCGCCGCTCCGGGTCGGCCAGGAGCCGTACCGCCGCCCCGGCCAGGGCGTCGGCGTCCTCGTTGGGGAACAGCTCGCCGGCCGCCCCCCGGTCCAGGACCTGGGCGAAGGCGTCCAGGTCGGAGGCGAGGACGGGGGCTCCGGCGGACATGGCCTCGACGAGGATGATGCCGAAGCTCTCGCCGCCGGTGTTGGGCGCGACGTACAGGTCGACGCTGCGCAGGAAGCGGGCCTTGTCCTCGTCGCTGACCATGCCGAGGAACTCGACGCGGGAGCGCAGGTCGGCCGGCAGGGATTCCACGGCCTCCTCCTCGTCACCGCGCCCGGCGACCAGCAGCCGGGTCTGCGGGCGCGCGGCGAGGATCTGCGGCAGGGCCTTCATCAGGACCGGCAGTCCCTTGCGGGGCTCGTCGATGCGCCCGATGAAGCCGATCGTGTCGCCCTGCCACTCCGCCTTGGGCTCGGCGCCGGCGAAGAAGTCGACGTCGACGCCGTTGGGGATCACGACCGCGTCGCCGCCGAGGTGCTCCACCAGCGTGCGGCGGGCGTACTCGCTCACCGCGATCCGGGCGCTGATCTTCTCCAGGGCGGCCTGGAGGATCGAGTACGCGGCGATCATCGCGCGGGAGCGCGGGTTGGAGGTGTGGAACGTGGCCACGATCGGCCCCTGCGCCGCCCAGCAGGTCAGCAGGCCCAGGGAGGGCGAGGTCGGCTCGTGGATGTGGATGACGTCGAACGAGCCGTCGTGCAGCCAGCGGCGCACCCGGGCGGCGCTCAGGAAGCCGAAGTTCAGCCGGGCCACCGAGCCGTTGTACGGCACCGGCACCGCGCGCCCGGCCGAGACGACGTACGGCGGCAGCGGGGTGTCGTCGTCGGCGGGGGCGAGCACGGACACCTCGTGACCGAGGCGGATGAAGTACTCGGCGAGGTCCCGGATGTGGAACTGGACGCCGCCCGGTACGTCCCAGGAGTACGGGCAGACGATGCCGATTCTCACGAGTGCCCCTTCTCGGGGTCGAGGTCCGCGAGCCACAGGCGTTGCAGCATGTGCCAGTCCTCCGGATGGTCGGCGATCCCGGTGGCGAAGGCGTCGGCCAGCGCCTGTGTCATGACGGACGTCCTCTCGGCGCGCGTACCCGACTCGGGCACCTCGACCGGCGGGTGGACGCGGCCGCGCATCACGGGCGAGTCGTCGTACCAGAGGGTCACCGGCAGCAGCAGGGCTCCCGTCTGCTGGGCGAGCAGGGCCGGTCCGGCCGGCATGCGGGCCGTATCACCGAAGAAGTCCACCTCGACCCCGGAGGCGGACAGGTCGCGATCGGCGACCAGGCAGACCAGGCCGCCGTCGCGCAGCCGCCGGGCCAGGGTGCCGAAGGCGGTGCCGCCGCTGTGCGGCAGGACCTCCATGCCCAGGCCCTCGCGGTAGGCGACGAACCGGTCGTAGAGCGTCTCGGGCTTCAGGCGCTCGGCGACCGTGGTGAAGGGGATGCCGAGCTTCGTGGTGACCCAGGCGCCGGCGAGGTCCCAGTTGGCGAGGTGCGGCAGGGCGAGTACGACGCCCTTGCCGGCGGCCATGCCCTCGGTGAGGTGGTGCAGGTCCTTGGGGTCGAAACCGGCCTGGATCCGTTCCCTGTTCCAGGCCGGGAGGCGGAAGGACTCCATCCAGTAGCGCAGGTAGGAGCGCATGCCCGCGCGGGACAGCTCGGCCAGGCGCTCGGGGCCCGCGTCCGGCACCACGCGCGCGTAGTTGCTCTCCAGGCGCTGCACCCCCTTGCCGCGCTGCTTCCAGGCCAGGTCGGCGATGGTCCGGCCGAGGCGCACGGCGGCCGGCTCGGGGAGCTTCTTGACCGTGCTCCAGCCGAGGCCGTACAGCGCGTCCGTCAGCCGGTCCTGTGCGCTCACGTGGCCGCCTCGCTCCCGTGGGAGGCGTTCTGCTGCTCGTCCTCGTCGTCATTCTGCTCGCCCCGCGCGGCCGCCTCGGCCTCCGCGGACTCCCGGCGGACCGTGACGACCCGCTGGATGAGCGTCACGAGGCTGCCGACGGCGACGATCCACAGGGCCACGGGCAGCAGGTACTGGATGCCGGGCACGCCGAACTTGTGCAGGCCCGCGAAACCGGCCGCGACCAGGGAGATCACCAGCCGCTCGGCCCGCTCGACGAGCCCGTTGACCGCGACCGGCAGACCGATCGACTCGCCCCGGGCCTTGGTGTACGACACCACCTGGCCGCTGGCCAGGCAGAAGATCGAGACGGCGCACAGGACGAGATCGTCGCCACCACCGGCGTACCACAGGATGAAGCCGCCGAAGATCGCGCCGTCGGCGACCCGGTCGAGCGTGGAGTCCAGGAAGGCACCCCAGCGGCTGGAGCGGCCGAGCTGACGGGCCATGTTGCCGTCGACGAGATCCGAGAACACGAAGAGCGTGATCACGACCGTGCCCCAGAAGAACTCGCCCATGGGGTAGAAGACCAGCGCGCCCGCCACCACACCGGCGGTACCGATGAGCGTGACGGTGTCGGGGCTGACGCCCCGCCGGATCAGAAACGCGGCGAACGGTGTGAGGACACGCGTGAAGAATGCACGCGCGTACTTGTTCAGCATGGCCTTCCCGAGGGTCGGTGTCGCCGTCTGGCCCCTGCTGGCCACCGGCTGGCCCATCGTAGTCACGCGCGCGCGTGGGCGAGGTGCGGGCACCCGCACCCCTTTCGGGGGAACCCGCGAGCTGCTGGTGGGCGGCGCGATCACGTCGTTCGTATGGACGCACCGTGACGGGAGTGGGAAGGTCGAATGACCGCGGGCGACGCCGGAGCCGCCACGCACGCGGACTCCGCGTGTCCGCGCCCACAGTGACCTCACCGTGCACGGGAGGCAGGACCATGGGCGACAAGGCACAGACCCACCCTGGGGCCGCCGGCAGGGCACAAGCGGCCGACCACCCTCAGTCCGTACGGAATGTGGTGCTGGTCGGCCACTCCGGATCGGGCAAGACCACGCTGGTCGAAGCCCTCGCGCTGACGGCGGGGGCGGTGAACCGGGCGGGCCGCGTCGAGGACGGCGGCACCGTCTCCGACTACGACGACATCGAGCACCGGCAGCAGCGCTCGGTACAGCTCTCCCTGGTGCCCGTCGAGTGGGACGGCATCAAGGTCAACCTTCTCGACACCCCCGGATACGCCGACTTCGTCGGTGAACTCAGGGCCGGTCTGCGCGCGGCGGACGCGGCCCTCTTCGTCGTCTCGGCCTCGGACGGCGTGGACGGCTCGACCCGCATGGTGTGGGAGGAGTGCGCGGCCGTGGGCATGCCCCGGGCCATCGTCGTCACGCACCTGGAGTCGGCACGCTCCGACTTCGAGGAGATGACCCGCAGCTGCGCCGAGGCCTTCGGCGCGGACGACCCCGACGCGGTCCTGCCGCTCTACCTGCCCCTGCACGGCCCCCAGGCGGCCGACGGGCACGCACCCGTGACCGGGCTGATCGGGCTGCTGTCCCAGAAGCTGTTCGACTACTCGACCGGCGAGCGCAAGGAGTCCGAGCCGGGCGAGGACCAGCTGCCGCTGATCGAGGAGGCCCGCAACCGGCTCATCGAGGGGATCATCGCGGAGAGCGAGGACGAGACCCTCATGGACCGCTACCTCGGCGGGGAGCCCGTCGACGTCAAGACGCTCATCGAGGACCTGGAGCGGGCCGTCGCGCGCGGGGTCTTCTTCCCCGTCCTGGCCGCCGCCCCCGCGGGTGAGGGCGCCCGGCAGGGGCTCGGCACCCTGGAACTGCTGGAGCTGATCACGCGGGGCTTCCCGACGCCGCTGGAGCACGAGACGGTGCGCGTGACGACCATCGACGGCACGCCGCGCGAGCTCAAGCCGTGTGATCCGGACGCTCCGCTGGTCGCGGAAGTCGTGAAGACCTCCTCGGACCCGTACGTGGGCCGGCTGTCGCTGATCCGGCTGTTCTCCGGCACCCTGCGCGCCGACCAGACGGTCCACGTCTCCGGGCACGGGCTGGCCGACCGCGGGCACGAGGACCATGACGTCGACGAGCGGATCGGCGCCCTGTCCACGCCGTTCGGCAAGCAGCAGCGCCCGGTGTCGCACGTCATCGCGGGCGACCTGGCCTGCGTGGCGAAGCTGAACCGTGCCGAGACCGGCGACACCCTGTCCGCCAAGGACGACCCGCTGCTCATGGAGCCGTGGCAGATGCCCGACCCGCTGCTCCCGCTGGCCATCCAGGCGCACAGCAAACCCGACGAGGACAAACTGTCCCAGGGCCTGGCCCGGCTGGTGGCCGAGGACCCGACGATGCGGCTGGAGCAGAACCAGGACACCCACCAGGTGGTCCTGTGGTGCCTGGGCGAGGCGCACGCCGACGTCGCCCTGGAGCGGCTGCGCAGCCGGTACGGCGTCCAGGTCGACGTCGTCCCCCACCGGGTCTCCCTGCGCGAGACGTTCGCGAGCAAGGCGGCCGGCCGGGGCAGGCACGTCAAACAGTCCGGCGGGCACGGGCAGTTCGCCATCTGCGAGATCGAGGTCGAGCCGCTGCCCGGCGGGTCCGGCATCGAGTTCGTCGACAAGGTCGTGGGCGGCGCGGTGCCCCGGCAGTTCATCCCGTCGGTGGAGAAGGGCGTCCGGGCCCAGGCGGCCAAGGGCGTTGCGGCCGGGTATCCGCTCATCGACGTACGGGTGACCCTCCTGGACGGCAAGGCGCACTCGGTGGACTCCTCCGACGCCGCGTTCCAGACGGCCGGCGCGCTCGCGCTGCGGGAGGCCGCGGCCGACGCGAAGATCCATCTGCTGGAGCCGGTCGCCGAAGTGTCGGTGCTGGTCGGCGACGACTTCGTGGGCGCCGTGATGAGTGACCTGTCGGGACGGCGCGGCCGGGTGCTGGGCACCGAGCAGACACCGGGCGGGCGCACCCTGATCCGGGCCGAGGTGCCGGAGATCGAGATCGGCCGGTACGCGATCGACCTGCGGTCGATGGCGCACGGCACGGCGGGGTTCAGCCGCCGCTACGCACGCCACGAACCGATGCCGCAGCAGGTCGCGGACCGGGTGCGTGAAGAGGAGCGCAAGGCCTCGTAGTTGGCGCCGGGCGCCACCAAGTGCCCTCCTGACGGCTCCCTTCCGCGGGGGCGGGCGGCTTGACAGGCCGGCCGCCCCCGCCTGACGGTCCGGACGGATACGCTGATGACCTGATCAACAGGTGTGCGGAGAGCGGAAGTCGGGAAGGCCGCAGATGCGGATGCGGCAGCGATGGGGGCGGCAGTGACGGACGGATTCGACTTCAGCCCTGGGGCCCAGGTGCCCCTGGCGGGTGCGAGCGGCCAGACGGCGGCGACCTATGCGCTGGCCGCGGCGGCGTACCGGGACGACGAGGTCACCAAGATCCTGGCCGCCGACAACGAGTGGCACCAGTCCAAGGTGACTCCGCCGCGCCCCTGGGCGAAGATCTTCCGCCCCCGGTTCGGCGAGGCCTTCTCCCGCGCGGTGATCGACCGGATGCTGGGGGCCGGGCGCAAGCCGGTGATCCAGTCCTTCGGCATCGAGCCCCAGGTCGTCGTGGAGCACTGCCTGGCGGCCCACCGCATCCGCCGCGACCGCGACAACTGGCTCTCGGCGATCACGGTGATCTGCGGGGTGCTCTTCCTGCCCGGCTTCCTCGTGTGGCTGCTGGTGTTCACGCTGCGCACCACCATGGCCAAGCGCGAGGACAAGCGCGCGGGCGCTCTCGCCACGACCCTGCTCGTCGCCGTGGGCGCGCTGGCCGTGCTGTTCCTGATCCGCATGCCGTTCACGGGATTCTGGGCCCTGTACGGACGGGCGGCCGTGATCATGCCGGTCGTCGGCTGGTTCTGGGCCAAGCAGATCTGCGAGCGGACCGCCCGCGACCTGCGGGAGCGCTGGTCGAGCCTGCTGTCGGGGGGTGGCGTGGGCGCCAAGATCCCCGAGGCCGTCCCCGGCAACCCCGGTGACGCGGCCGAGCAGGTCCGCAAGGAGCTGGCCCGCCTGGCCGCCGAGCAGCGGTCCAACTCGGTCTTCTACGCCGGTCCCAAGGGGATACTCGGCATGGGCACGCGATGGGGCAGCTGGCAGCTGGCCGAGGAGCTGGTCTCCGCCGAGCCGGGCAAGGAGTTCCATCCGTTCCGCAGCTGGGACGTCATCGTGGCGATCCAGGGCGGTCTCGGCATGCTGGAGCGCACCTCGATCAACACCGGCGGCTTCCCCAAGCCGTCCATCACCCATTGGATCGTCTCGCCGATCGGCGAGAAGGCGACGGAGGTGTCCCGGCCGAGCGGCACGGACGTCGACGCGTACACGGTCCGGACGCACGCCGTGCAGGACATCTGCAACAAGCAGCAGTTCGGCAGCGGCGACCGGCACTACCTGGGCGTGCAGTGGACCCTGTGGGACGGGCATCTGGTGATCACGATGCTGATCACGGTGACCGTGCTGCACGACACGCTGCGCATCGAGGTCACCGGGCACGCCCTGGGGCCGGTGAACCCCCTGTTCAACGAGAAGCCGGCGGCCAAGGAGAAGGCGGTGCAGAAGGCCTTCCGGTTCTGGGAGACCCGCACCGTGAAGCTCCCGCTGATCGACGCCGACGAAGTGGTGCGGCTGGCCGCGCGCGCCCCGCTGACCTGGTACCCGCCGCTGCTGAAGTGGCTCGGCGGCAGTCTGACGCTGCCGGAGCCGTTCGGTCTGCGGCACGCGTGGGCCGACCAGCCGTGGCGGCACCGGTTCATGGCCGACGACGCGCTGCGGGCGGCGACGCCTGTGCTGCGGGTGGTGCATGCGGCGGCGCTGAAGGTACTGCGGGAGAACGGGGTGGACGTGGAGAAGTTCGGCTCCAGGTCGGCGGCGCTCAGCGGGGCGGTCCAGGACGCGGCGCCGAAGAAGGCGGACGTCTACGACGCCTAGGCTGTGAGGTGCCCGGCGCTGTAACCGGGGCGGGGCGTGCACACCTCGGTGCTGCGAGGTGGCGCCGCGCCCACCCTCCCCCGATCTCTCGGCTTCGCTCCGGCAGGGGCCCCATCACCCCGGGCGGCACGCATGCCCGCGGTCTACGACGGCCAGGACTCCGCCAGCATCTTCCGCGTGTCCGCGAGCAGCTGCGGCAGCACCCGCGTGTGTCCCACCACCGGCATGAAGTTCGTGTCGCCACCCCACCTCGGCACGATGTGCTGGTGCAGGTGCGCCGCGATGCCCGCCCCGGCGACCGTCCCCTGGTTCATGCCGATGTTGAAGCCGTGCGCGCCGGAGGCGGTGCGCAGGGCCGTCATGGCCTGCTTGGTGAGTTCTCCGAGCTCGGCGGTCTCGCCCGCCGTGAGGTCGGTGTAGTCGGCGACGTGCCGGTAGGGCACGGTCATCAGGTGGCCGCCGTTGTACGGGTAGAGGTTGAGCACCGCGTAGACCTGCTCGCCGCGCCGGACGACGAGCCCGTCCTCGTCGGACTTGGCCGGGATCGAGCAGAAGGGGCAGCCGTCTCCGGCGCCCGGGCCGGTGGGCTTGTTCTCGCCCTGGATGTAGGCCATCCGATGGGGCGTCCACAGACGCTGGAACGCGTCCTGCGTCCCCACTCCCAGCTGCTGCTCCGGCTCACTCGTCATGCAGTGCAGCATATGGCGTCGAGCTGGGGGGACGGCAAAGGCCCCCGGGTTCTCCCCGGGGGCCCGAACGCCGTGTGATCAGACCTGCGCGCGCTCCTCGACGATCTTCTGGATCTTCGCGATGGCCTCGTCGAAGGGGATGCCGTTCTCCTGCGAGCCGTCGCGGTAACGGAAGGACACCGACTCGTGGGACATGTCCTCGTCGCCCGCGATGACCATGAAGGGCACCTTCTGCTTCTGGGCGTTGCGGATCTTCTTCTGCATACGGTCCGAGGAGGAGTCGACCTCGACGCGCAGGCCCTTCTTCCTGGCCGCGGCGGCGAACTTCTCCAGGTACTCGACGTGCGCGTCGCCGATCGGGATGCCGACGGCCTGGACGGGGGCGAGCCACGCCGGGAAGGCACCCGCGTAGTGCTCCAGGAGCACCGCGAAGAAGCGCTCGATCGAGCCGAACAGCGCGCGGTGGATCATGACGGGGCGCTGCTTGGAGCCGTCGGGACCCGTGTACTCCAGGTCGAAGCGCTCCGGCAGGTTGAAGTCGAGCTGGATCGTCGACATCTGCCAGGTGCGGCCGATGGCGTCCTTGGTCTGGACGGAGATCTTCGGGCCGTAGAAGGCGGCGCCGCCCGGGTCGGGCACCAGGGGCAGGCCCTGCTTCTCGGCGACCTGGCGCAGCGTCTCCGTGGCCTCCTCCCAGGCCTCGTCCGAGCCGACGAACTTCTCCGGGTCCTTGGTGGACAGCTCCAGGTAGAAGTCGGTCAGGCCGTAGTCGCGCAGCAGGCCGAGGACGAAGGTGAGCGTCTTGTCGAGCTCCTCCGACATCTGCTCGCGCGTGCAGTAGATGTGCGCGTCGTCCTGGGTGAAGCCGCGGGCCCGGGTCAGGCCGTGCACGACGCCCGACTTCTCGTACCGGTACACCGTCCCGAACTCGAAGAGACGCAGCGGCAGCTCACGGTAGGAACGCCCGCGCGCGTCGAAGATCAGGTTGTGCATCGGGCAGTTCATGGGCTTGAGGTAGTAGTCCACGCCCTCGTCGAGCTGCATGGGCGGGTACATGCCGTCGGCGTACCAGTCCAGGTGGCCCGAGGTCTCGAAGAGCTTCCCCTTGGTGGCGTGCGGGGTGTAGACGAACTCGTAGCCCTCCTCCTCGTGGCGGCGCCGCGAGTAGTCCTCCATGACCCGGCGGATGACACCGCCCTTGGGGTGGAAGACGGCGAGGCCCGAGCCGATCTGCTCCGGGACGGAGAACAGGTCGAGCTCGCTGCCGAGCTTGCGGTGGTCGCGCTTCTCGGCCTCGGCGAGGAACTCCAGGTGGGCCTTCAGCTCGTCCTTGGTGGGCCAGGCCGTGCCGTAGATGCGCTGGAGCATCGGGTTCTTCTCGCTGCCGCGCCAGTAGGCGGCCGCGTTGCGCATCAGCTTGAACGCCGGGATGTTCCGGGTGGTGGGCAGGTGGGGGCCCCGGCAGAGGTCCTTCCAGCACAGGTCGCCGGTCTTGGCGTCCAGATTGTCGTAGATCGTCAGCTCGCCGGCGCCGACCTCGACGTCCGCGCCGTCGTCGGAGGAGGCGGAGCCCTTGAGGCCGATCAGCTCCAGCTTGTACGGCTCGTCGGCCAGCTCCTCGCGGGCGGCCTCGTCGGTGACCACGCGGCGGGAGAAGCGCTGCCCGCGCTTCTGGATCTCCTGCATCTTCTTCTCGATGGCCTTGAGATCCTCGGGCGTGAACGGCTTCTCGACGTCGAAGTCGTAGTAGAAGCCGTCCTTGACGGGCGGGCCGATGCCCAGCTTGGCCTCGGGGAAGAGCTCCTGCACGGCCTGCGCCATGACGTGCGCGGTGGAGTGGCGCAGGATGTTCAGGCCGTCCTCGGAGGAGATCTCGACGCCCTCGACCTCGTCGCCCTCGGACAGGGCGTACGACAGGTCCCTGAGCTCGCCGGCCACGCGCGCGGCGATGACCGAGCGCTCGCCGGCGAAGAGCTCGGCGGCCGTAGTGCCCGTCGTCACCACGCGTTCTTCCCGCTCGGAATCGCGCTGGATGATCACACGGACGTCTGACACCGGTCTCTCCTGACTGAAGGGGGCCGCGGGCGCCATACCGGAGCGCGCGCACGAGTAAGGATCGTACCGACCCGGGGCGGCCCTTCGCGAAATCAGTCCCCGCAGTCCCCTCCGCAGGCCTCCTCGAAGAAGGCCGCCACCCCGGCGTTCTCCTGGAGCGCCTTCATCAGCCGGTCCCGTTCGGCGTCGTCGAGCTGGACGGGGACGACCCCGTGGGCGCCGGCGAGGCGGCGGAATCCGCCCCGGCTCTCCAGCCGCCCGTGCACCCGCACCGGGAGTCCGACGAGGTGGGCGTGCCCGGCGATCCGGTAGGCCTCCTCGTCGAGGGTGATCCGGACGTATCGCACGTCGGCCCCGGCCAGCACGCGCAGCCGTACGGTGCCGTCGCCGCGCGGTCCGGACCTGCGCAGCCGTACCACCGCTCCCGTGATCCGCACCGGGACGGCGGGTTCCTCGCGCAGGTAGCGGGCGCCCGCCTCGCGGAGCACGGCCAGGTCGCCGGGTGAGAACTCGACGGGCTCGGCGGCGGGCGCGCAGCCCTCGGGCACACCGGCGGCCGGGGCCCACTCGACGGCGATCCGGGCGCCCTCCGTGCCGCGGACGAGGGCGACGAGCGCCTCGGTGAGCTCGTGGCTCACTCCCGCCTCGACGGCGGCGTCGAAGGCGTCCATGCCGCCGGTGGCCCGCTGGTAGTCGATGGCCTCCCGGGCGGCGAACAGGGCCTGGTGGAGGCGTACGGCCAGGGGGCGGCCGCCGGCGACGGGCACGAAGGCGGTGAGGCGGCCGTCGGTGGCGGAGCCGACCAGGACGTGCCGCAGGGCCGCGGCGGCGGAGCGCCGGTGGCGGGCGCCGTGGTAGCCGGCCCGGGCGCGGGTGGCGAGGGCGGCGGCGAGCAGCATCCGGCGGGCGGCGCCGCGCAGCCGGTCCTCGACGGTCCAGGAGGCCGCGCCGGCGGGTCCGGCGGGGACGTCGTGCCACCAGCGGATCTCGTCGCTGGGCACGGCGAGGGAGACGAGGACCTCGCGGGCGGAGGGCGAGCCGCTGTGGGACAGGGCGAGCAGGGCCTCGCCGAGCAGGTCGTCGCTGTCGGGGAAGGCGCGGGTCTCGGGTACCAGGAGGCTGGTGCCGCTGCCGCCGGGGCCGGGCGGGGTCCAGCGGCCGTAGCGTCCGGGGGCGCCGCCGCGCCGCTGCCAGCCGTGCCGGCGCAGCAGGGCGCTCAGCACGGCCGGGTCGACCTCGGCGGGTTCGGGTGAGGGGCCGGCCGGGTCGACGGGGTGGGGCCGCACGGGCCTCAGGGGTTCCTCGGTCGGGCGGTGCGTCACGGTTTCCCTCCCGTCCCGACCCGCGTCATGATCTCGCACAGGGCCCGGTCGTCGAAGATGCGTGCGGTCGGTATCCGCACGGTGGTGCGGCGGCGGCCGGTGACCGGCTGTCCGGCGAGGTTGATCCAGTAGCAGCAGTGCCTCAGATCGAGCCGGTCGTGGCCGGCGCGCAGCCAGTCGTCCCGGGCGCGCGGCACCAGCATCACCACGAGGATCTTGTGCACCGACACGGGTGTGCGGGCGAGCTTCGCCAGGTGGTCGTTGTCGAGCGTGAAGGAGAAGGTGCGGCCCGGCGGGTTGGGCGGGACCTGGTACGTGGCCTTGAGCTGCACCTTGATGGTGACCTCGTCGTCGACCGTGTGCCCGGGGGCGCTGTGGCTGACGTGCCAGTCGATGCCGTTGTCGGGGAAGGGCTGGGACAGCGAGCAGCCGGCGGCCGCCGCGACGGCGTGCAGATAGCCGACCTGCAGTGTCTCCATGCAGGCGGTGGTGGCGAGAGTGCCGCGAGAGGGAGCCGTGCGCTCGGGCAGCAGCCCGCCCCGTTCGGGCTGCGCTATGGCCATGGCCAACAGCCTTCCAGAACAAGTGATTCCCCGCTGCGGGCCGCTGAACTGCAACGACCCGTACTCCTGTTGTCTCCTTCCGGCGTACGGCGCAAACAGCCCGGGTATCACCGGATCGGGCAGCGGACGGTGCGTCAACTGCCGAAGGTGAACGAGGGGTTGTATGGCTATGACGACGAACTGGTTCGAGGGGCCGCTGGCCGCCTTCGACACGGAGACGACGGGCGTGGACGTCGAGACCGACCGGATCGTGTCGGCCGCCGTCGTCGTCCAGGACGCGCCGGGCATCCGGCCGCGGGTGAGCCGTTGGCTGGTGAACCCGGGGGTGCCGGTGCCGGCCGAGGCGACGGCGGTGCACGGGCTGACGGAGGAGCACCTGCGGCTCAACGGCCGGTGGCCGGCGCCGGTGATGTACGAGATAGCGCAGGCGCTGGCCGAGCAGGCGCACGCCGGGCGCCCGGTCGTGGTGATGAACGCGCCGTTCGATCTGACCATGCTGGACCGGGAGTTGCGCCGGCACCGCGCCTCGGCGCTCGGCCGCTGGTTCGAGTCGGCGCCGCTGTCCGTGCTGGACCCGCGGGTCCTGGACAAGCACCTGGACCGCTACCGCAAGGGCCGCCGCACCCTGACCGACCTGTGTGCGCACTACGGCGTCGCCCTGGACGGCGCGCACGACGCGGCGGCCGACGCCGTGGCGGCGCTGGAGGTCACGCGGGCGGTGGGCCGGCGGTTCGCGTCCCGGCTGGAGCGTCTCGCCCCGGGTGAGCTGCACACCCTTCAGGCCGTGTGGCACGCGGCGCAGGCGCGGGGCCTGCAGGCGTGGTTCGCGCGCAGCGGCGTGGACGAGGTGGTCGACCCGGCGTGGCCACTGCGTCCGGACCTGCCGGCGGCGGCCTGAGCACCCGGCACGGGGCCCGCGAGGGCATGAAAAAACCGGTCCGTCTGTGACGGACCGGCTGTTTCCGGTGGGCGATACTGGGTTCGAACCAGTGACCTCTTCGGTGTGAACGAAGCGCTCTCCCACTGAGCTAATCGCCCGGGAACGCACTGAACCATACAGGTCCGGGCACGCTTCCTTCAAACCGCTCCGAGGTGCCGGAGGAGTCCGCGCCGCCCGGAGCGCATCATCAGCGCGTGGTTGGCGCGGAAGACGGGCCGCCCCGGTACGGCGAACCGCCGCAGCAGCGGCTTGCACACGCTGACGACCTGGTCGTAGCGCGCCAGACTGCCCGTGCCCTGCGGTGTGACGGTCCAGCCCGCCCAGCCCTCGATGTCCCCGGACAGGGCGGTCTCCAGCACACCGGCCGCGCGGTCGCGCCGCACCTCCCGCGCCGTGAAGGTCATGTCGTACGGCAGGGCGGAGCGGATGCGGATCACCCCGGTGGTGTCGTCGAGCCGGGTCACCTCCCGCACCTGGGGCCACCAGCGCGGGTAGTCCTCGGGGCGTTCCAGCACGTCGTAGACGGTGGCGGGCGGCGCGGGCAAGGGCCACAGAGTGCGGAAGCGGTAATGGTTCCAGTCCATTCCGAAAGTCTGCCCATGCGCGGCGCGGACTGTCTGAGTACGCGCCTGAGTACCCGCACTCATGCCGTGCCGGGTGACGCGGACCACACTGCGATCCATGACCCACTATCCGCCCCCGGCCGAGGAACTGCGGCTTCTCGACACCGAACTCCGGCAACTGGACGCCCGGCGTTCCCAGTTGCTGACCCGTCGCGCCTGGCTGATCGCGGCACTCCAGCAGACGCAGCAGCAGTCACGGCCCTGGGCCTCGTCACAGCCCCCGATCACCGCATCGCCGCGTCCCGAGACGGCGGCACCCAGCGTGCAGAACGTGCTGCTGGTCCTCGGCGGTGTCCTGCTCACGCTCGCGGCGGCGGTGTTCACGCTGGTCAGCTGGGGGCAGATGGGGATCGCCGGGCGGGCCCTGGTGCTCGGCGCGGTCACCCTGGCCACGCTCGCCGCACCCGTGGCCCTGCTGAAGCGCGGGCTGCGGTCGACGGCCGAGTCCGTGGCGGGCCTCGGGCTCGCCCTGACCGTCCTGGACGCCTACGCACTGCACGCGGCGGCCCTCTCCGGGACGGACGGCACCGGGTACGCGGCGGCCGCGTCCGCGGCGCTGGCGGTGGCCTGGTCGGCGTACGGCCTGCTGCCGGTCACGGCCGCGCTCCGTCTGCCCCTTCCGTGCGCCCTGGCCGCGGCCCAGTTCCCGCTGTTGCTGTGGGCCGTGTCCGCCGACGCGGGTGCGTATGCGATCACGGCCGCGCTGCTGGTGACGGCCGGGCTCGACGCGGTGGCGGTGGTGCGGCTGACGGCCGGGGCCCCGCGGATCACCACCGTCGTCGGTGCGTACGGCATGGGTGGCTGGGGTGTTCTGGGGGCCGGCTGGCTGTCCTTGACGGCAGGGGGTCCGGGCGACGCTTCCCGCGCCGGGGCGCTGCTCCTGCTGGCGGCGGCGATCGCCCTGGGTACGGCCCGGCAGGAGCCGGGCAGGAAGCACGCCCTCGGTCTCGCGATCACGTCCGGGCTGCTCGTGGTGGCCGCGCTCGGCGGACTGGCCCGCTCGGCGGTGCCCTCACAGTGGGCCGTTCCGGCTCATCTGGTCGTCGCTGTAGCCCTGTTGGGGGCGGTGCGGGCCGAACGGCTCCCGGACGCGATACGCCGGGGCTTCGCCTGGGCCTCCGGTGCCGTACAGGCGCTGGCGGTGCTGTGGACGCTGCCCGTCGTCGCCGTGGTGCTGCTGGGTCCGGCCGTCCGGCTGGACCGGGTGTGGAGCGGTGCTCCGGCGGACGCCCGTGCGGCGGTGACCGCCGGTGTGCCCTGGCCACCGGACACGGCACCGGCTCCCCTGGTGCTGGTGGCCGTCGCCGCCGTGCTCGCCCTGGCGGTCCGCGCGCAGGAGTGGCGTGGGCGGGCCCGGCTGGGTGCCGCGGGGCTGCTCTGGGCCACGGCTCTGATACTGCCCGCGGTCTTGGAGGCTCCGTATCTCGCGGGCATGCTGCTCCTGGGCGTCGTCACGGCGGTCGCGCTGTACGCGTGCCGGGTCACGCAGGGGGCGGCGCAGGTCACGGCCCTCGTCCTCGCCCTGGTCACGGCCGCCGGCCTCACCCTGGGCGCGCTCCCATCCCAGTCCGCGACCCTGGTCGTCCTGTCCGCGCTGACGGCGCTGTTCGCAGCGGCCTCGTGGCGGGCGGGTGTCGCCCCCTTCACCGCTCCGGCCGCTCTCGTGCACGCGGCCGCGCTGGCCGCCGCGTCCGGTGCGGCAGCGGACTGGCCGCCTGCCCGGACCGCCCTGCCGGTGCTGGCCGTCGCCGGTGCCGCCGCTCTGCTGGCGGCGCGCCTGGGCGCATCCCGGGCGACGGTGCCCGTCGAAGCCGTGGGGGCCGGCGTCGGCCTGTTCGCCGTGACTCTCGCCGTCACCGACCCGCCGATGCTCGCCCTGGTGCTGGCCCTGTGCGGGGTGATCGCCGCCGGCACGGCACTGCGCGAGGGGCGCCGCCCCGTCGGCTACCCGGCCACGGCCCTGTTCGTACTCGCCGCATGGGTACGCCTGGCGGCCTGGGACGTGGGCACGCCCGAGGCGTACACGCTCCCGGTGACCGTCCCGGCGCTGCTCGTCGGCGCCCTGCGCCGGCGCCGCGACCCGCAGGCCTCCTCCTGGACGGCGTACGGCGCCGGCCTCACCGTCACGCTCCTGCCGAGCCTGGTCACGGCCTGGGCCGACCCGTACTGGACCCGGCCGCTGCTGCTGGGCGGTGCGGCCCTGCTGGTCACGCTGCTGGGTGCCCGGCACCACCTCCAGGCACCGCTGGTGCTCGGCGGCTCGGCGCTGGCCCTGGTCACCCTGCACGAACTCGCCCCGTACGTCGTGCAGGTGACGGGGGCGCTCCCCCGCTGGGCGCCTCCCGCCCTCGCCGGGCTCCTGCTGCTCGCCCTCGGGGCGACGTACGAGCAGCGCATCCGGGACCTCCGTCGGGTGCGGGAGGCCCTCGGGAGGATGGACTAGGTGCGTCGAGGCCGTCTCGACCGGGGGCACGTCCCGTGATGTCATACGTTCTCCGATCGGCCGCCGCGACAGCGGCACGCTCGGGCGGAGGCAGGGGGGCATCATGACGGACCTGGGGGAATCGGTGGGCCGGGGCACGGGCGCCGGGGACGAAGGGACACTGGAGCGCCTGCTCTCGGCGGTGGGGGCGGGAGCGGTGGAGTTGCACACGGCCCCGCAGGGGCTGCGGACGCGGGTCACCGGGGTGCATGTGCTGGATCCCCTGGAACCGGTCATCAGACCGCGGGAGTTACTGCTCGCGGTCGGCGTCGACCCGGGCTCGGCGCACGCGGTCGACGTCGTGCGCCGGGCGGGTGAGGCCGGTGCGGCGGGTGTGGTGTTCGGCCCGGGGCGACCGGAACCCACCGCGCGGGCTCTGCAGGCGGCCGCGGAGGAGGGCGGCACGGCGGTGCTCTTCCGTACCGCCTGGTGCACCTGGGCACAGCTCGTGGGGGTGCTGAGGGCCGGGCTGGCCGCTGCGGGTGCTCCCCCGATGCCCGCCACCAGCGGCGTACCCCTGGGCGATCTGGACTCCCTGGCCGATGCGGTGGCCGCCCTGGTGGGAGGCTCGGTGACGATCGAGGACACGGAGTCGCGGGTGCTGGCGTACTCGTCCACCGAGGAGAACGTGGACGAGATGCGCCGCCTGACCATCCTCGGCCGCCGGGTGCCGCCCTGGCGGGTGGCGGCGATGCGGGAGGCGGGGTTCTTCCAGGCGCTGTGGGGTGCGGGCGATGTGCTGCACCGGCCCGCCCACGGGCAGGACCCGGAGCGTCTGGTGGGCGCCGTGCGGGCGGGCGGAGAGGCGCTCGGGTCCATCTGGGTGGCGGCGGTGGCCGGCCGCCCGCTGGCGCCGAACGCCGCGGAGACGCTGCGTGCGGCGGCCCGGACCGCCGCCGCCCACCTGCTCCACCACCGCACCCACAGCTCGGACGGCCGGCTGGTGGAGGACGCGGCCCGGGCGCTGCTGGAGGACCGTGGGTCCGTCGAGGTGCTCGCGGAGCGGGCCTCACTGCCGCCCCGGGAACCCTGTGCCGTCCTTGCGGTGGGCATCAGGACCGGCCACTTCGCGGACGACGGCCCGTCCGGGCTGTACGGCCTGCTGACCCTGCACTGCGCGGCCCTGGGCCACCGCGTCGTGGTGGTCCCGGCGGGCGGCGGTGCCTGGGTGCTGGTGAGCGGGCTGGAGCACGACGCCTCGCGCGCCGACGGCCAGGTGAGGCGGCTGGGGAGCACACTGGCCGACCAGCTGTCGTCGACGACCGGCTCGCCGGTGAAGGCGGGGCTCGGCGACGTGGTCCCCGGCCTGGCGGGAGCGCCCGCATCACGCCGGTCGGCCGAGCGGGCCCTCCAGGCGCTCCTCACGACCGACGGACCGCACACCGTGGCGCGGAGCGAGGATGTCGCGGACACCGTGGGCATCCTCCAAGTGGTCGAGGCACTGCGCGGGGTGACGCTGCCGCCGCGCACCTCGGTGGCCCGGCTGAGGGAGTTCGACGCCGATCACGGCAGCAGTGGCCTGGTGGAGACCCTGCGCGCCTACCTCGACCACTTCGGTGACGTGTCGGCCGCCTCGCGCGCGCTGGGCGTGCACGCCAACAGCCTGCGCTACCGGTTGCGCCGGATCAGGCAGGTGTCGGGGCTGGACCTGGAGAGTCCCGACGCCCGGCTACTCGCCCAGGTGCAGCTTCGCCTGGGCGGAGAGGCGGACGGCGCACGCCCCTGAGGGCCGGGCACCGAGAGGTGAGCTGGCGCCGATCGGCCGCCGTTCGGCCGGAGCCACCATCGCAGGGCCCCGCTTTTGTCGTATCGCCCAACGCCATTGCCCGGACGGGGAGTTGTTGCTCCCAACCGCCGTGGGTGAGGGATGCCTCTTTGACGACTCGACGAAGACGCACCCCCGGTGCCGGCCGCAGCCTGGTGTTCCCCCCGGGACGGTCCCGGGCGCCGCGCGTACGACACCGGAAGGCTCACCATGACCGGACTTACCCCCGCCGCCGAGCGGCGGACACGGATCCTCCAGGAAGCGGTACGGCAGGGACTGCTGGACGCCGGACGGTACCGGCTGGCCGCCTTCGTCGACCTCGACGGCGTCGCCGCGACCGTCGGATCCCTGCACCGCGCTTTCCCCTCCGCACCACGGGTGCTGCACGCCTTCGCCGCCAAGGCGAACTGCCTGGTGCCGGTACTGGCGGAGCTGCGGCGGCTGGGCATGGGCTGCGAGGTGGCCACCGCGGGTGAGCTGGCCCGCGCGCTGGCAGCGGGATTCACGCCGGACCGGATCGTCTTCGACTCCCCCGCCAAGACGGAGGCAGAGCTGCGGCACGCCCTCGATCTGGGGGTGGCCGTCAACGCGGACAACTACCAGGAACTGGCGCGCATCGACCGGGCGCTGGGCGGCCGCGTCCCGGTCTCGCGGATCGGTGTGCGCGTCAACTCCCAGCTCGGCGGCGGCAGCATCGCCGCGATGAGCACGGCGACGAGCACCTCGAAGTTCGGCGTCCCCCTGGCGGACCCGGGAAGCCGGCAGCGGCTGCTGCGCGCCTACCACGACCACCCGTGGCTCACCTGGGTGCACACGCACGCCGGTTCGCAGGGCTGCCCGCTCGACCTCATGGCCGGCGGAGTCGGGCAGGCCGTGGCGTTCGCCGAGGAGGTCAACGCCTCGCTCGGGCGGCGCCAGGTCGTCGGCATCGACATCGGCGGCGGACTGCCCGTCAACTTCGCCGACGACGAGACCACGCCGACCTTCGCCATGTACGTCGGGCAGTTGCGCGCCCAGGCCCCGGCCCTGTTCTCCGGCGGGTACGAGATCGTCACCGAGTTCGGGCGGTCCGTCCTCGCCAAGAACGGGTTCACCGCCGCGTACGTCGAGTACACCAAGAGCATGGGCGGCCGGCCGATCGCGGTCACCCACGCCGGCGTGCAGGTGGCCACCCGGACGGTGTTCAACCCCGACGCCTGGCCGCTGCGGATCGAGGCGCACGACGGGAGCGGCAGGGCCAAGCGGGGCGGACCGGTCCGGCAGGACGTCGCGGGGCCCGCCTGTTTCGCGGGCGACCTGCTGGCGCGTGACCGCGCGCTGCCGCTCCTGGAACCGGGCGACCTCATCACCGTCCCGGACACCGGCGCCTACTACTTCTCGACGCCCTTCCACTACAACAGCCTGCCGGAGCCCGCCGTGTACGGGGTCAGGACGAGTGATGACGGCGGCGTCGGCTTCGAGCTCCTGCGTCCCGCGCAGGACCCGTGGGACGTACCCGTGCACGAGCCCGCCCTCGGGACCAGGTAAGGAGCACCGAGGTGGCACAGGCCAACCGCCGGCGGCCCGGCGGGGACGGACCGCTCCTCAGCCAGCGCACCGCGATCGTCTTCCTGCTGGCAGCCCTGGCAGGCATCGGTGCCACTGTCCTGGCGGCGCTGGCCGGCAACGCGTGGCCCGTCGCGGTGAGCGCCGGAGGCGGGGTGGCGGCCCCGGCCGTCCTGTTCTTCAACCAGATCATCGACTAGGACGAGCGGTTCCCGCCGGGGCGTGACCGCGGGAACCGCTCGGCCGGCCTCCTCCTACGGCATCTTGTCGCCGAGCAGCGCCAGGTTCTCGATGGCGGCGAGGCCGTACAGCGCGGTGTCGTTGGTGGACACCCAGGTGGCCTCGCTGCCGGGCACCAGCGCCACGGGGCCGCTCAGCTTCTCCGCCCGCCAGGGCGCCGACTCCTTGTAGCCGTCGGAGTTGTAGAACTTCTCCCACGCCCGCTTGGCGAGCTTCTCGTCCCCGGTCTTGACGGCCGCGTACGCGTCGAGGCGCGAGTGCCCCTGGAAGAGCAGCAGCGAGCCGAAGTTGGAGCCGTAGCGTGCCGCCTGTTCGGCCTTGGTGGCGTTGAAGTACCGGCAGTAGTCGAAGTACGCCTCGTTGAACTTCGGCATGTCGACCAGGTCGATGAGCTCGGCGCACAGCTCGTTGAGGCCGAAGACGGCCGACAGGTGCGAGACCTCCACCTTGGCCTTGTCGGCGACGGCGAACTTGCCGGTGTCCAGGTCGTACAGGCCGCTGCCCTGGACGAAGCCGTTGGGCTGGGCGGCGATGGTCTCCATCGTGGACAGTACGCGGGCCTTGGCCTTCTCCCACTTGGGGCCCTTGCGCTCCCACTCCGTCAGCCAGGCCGACACCAGGCCGCTCCAGTCCGTGCCGAAGCCGATCGACAGGGCGTGCCGGTCGGGGGTGTACGGCTCCGTGCGGATCTTGCGCAGCGGGTCGAGGGCGAGGAACGTCTCGTCGGAGTCGACGTTGGCGTGCATGAGGTCGCCGACGCGTTCGTCCGCGGTGAGGAAGTAGTAGTAGCGCCGGTAGGTGGTGTTGGCGATCCGCTGCTGCTTGGCACTGTCGGCGAAGTGCTGCACGCCGTGCCGGGTGCCGAGGCCCGCCCATGTGCCCAGGTGGTAGACGTCGACCTCGCCGGTGTGCCGGGTCATCGCCTCGGCGAATCGGAAGATGTCGGCGCGGCCGGAGCGCAGGTAGGCGAACCAGAGCCACAGGTCCGGCGACAGCTCGGAGTTGTCCCAGGCGTAGCCGCCGATGTCGTAGCGCCACTGGTGCCGGACGGTGTCGTAGGTGTGCATGATGTCGCCGTAGTCCCAGAAGCCGTACCAGCGGCGCTGCTCCACCTGGTCCTTGTAGTAGGTGAAGAGGAAGTCGAGGTGGTCCTCGATCTTCGCCTTGGCCGGGGTGGAGCGGTCGGGCTCGGAGTACAGGCCCGGTCCGAAGACCTTGGCCCTGATGAGCTGCTTGGGCGGGGCGGCCAGCTGCGGCAGAACGCGGACGGCTTCGACCTGCTCGGCGAACCGGTCCGGGCTCGGCGTCGACTCGTTGGCCCAGAAGAGGAGTTCGGAGGTGCGGGCGATGCCGTACGGGGTGCCGAACTCCGGCTCGTAGTCCTCGTAGGTGATGTTGAGGCCTTCGATCTGCTCCGGGTAGGTGTCCTGGCCCATGCCGTCGTGGTAGAAGCGCAGGTCCATGGGCTGCGCCTCGGGCGACCAGAGCCATAGGGTGACCTCGGCCTCGTCGGTGTGGGCGTCCCGGATGTCGAGCTGGGCGGGGAACTTCTCCCAGAAGTCCCGCAGCCCGAAGGAGAATCCGCCGCTCGCGCCGCCGACGTAGCCGAAGCCCGAGGCGCGCCGGCCACCGCCCGCCGCGACCCAGCCGTGCCCCTTCTTGGTGCGCTTGCGCAGCGTGAAGCCGTCGGCGGACAGGTGGGAGAGGGTGTAGTCGCCCCACTCGGGGATGTACTGCAGCCGGGTCGTCACCCGCTGGTCCCAGGTGGCGGGGTCGGGCAGCTTCGTGCCCTCGAACTGGGCCGCCTGCACGGCCGCGCCCGGGTCCCGGCGCAGTCCGGTGATGCCCTTGACGGCTTCGCGCAGCAGTCCGGTGCCGTCGCCGCCGATGCGGATGTGGCGGTCGTAGGACTCGTCCCGCATCGGCACGGTGAAGCGGACACCGAGGCCGCGGATGAAGTCACCACTGGCCTTGCCCGGCTCCTGCTTGCCGTCGTAGGTGATGGTGTGCACCATGCGGAAGGAGT
Organism: Streptomyces sp. SID5643; assembly: GCF_009872555.1. Taxonomy (NCBI): domain Bacteria; kingdom Bacillati; phylum Actinomycetota; class Actinomycetes; order Kitasatosporales; family Streptomycetaceae; genus Streptomyces; species Streptomyces sp. SID5643. Next base: position 7,678 of record NZ_WWIC01000068.1, on the reverse strand, counting down.
CGGCGCCCGCGTAGAAGTAGAGCCTGATCGAGAAGGGCAGCCAGCTGCGGCCGCCCTTGCGGTGCTTGCCGTCGATGCGGACGACCGCGCGGACCGGGCCCGCCTGCTCGACCTCGACCTTGGAGATCGCGCCGTCGAAGCGCTCGGTCCTGACCGCGCCCTGGTCCTCGTCCTCGATCTCGGGCTGGCGGATCAGCACGAGCCGGCCGTTCTTCGCGATCTCCGTGGAGCCGCGGGTGACGGACTTGACGAGGGTGGAGCCGGACTTGCCGATCCTCGCGGTGATGACGCCGGTGGAGATGTCGATGGTGCCGCCGCGCTTCTCGACGGTGACCTTCTTCTCGGGGGCGGCGGGTGTCCCGGCGGCGAGGGTGAGCTTGCCGTCGCCCGCGGCGACCGCGTGCGCGGTCCACTTGAGGGAGCCGTCGGGCCAGTAGGCGATCGGCCAGGACTGCACGGGCACGGCCTTGCCTGCGGCGTCCGTCAGCGCGAAGGTCTGGTCCTTCTGGTACGCGCCCTTGGGCCAGGGCACACCGACGGTGGAGCCGGGTGCGGCGCCGAGGCCGCCGTCCTCCAGCCAGTCGAGGGTCACCGGGTCCGCGTCGGCGGGTTCGGCGCCGGGCGCGGCCTGGGCGGCCTGGGCGTCCTGGGCACCCAGCGCCCAGCTGAACTGGGCGGCGGCTCCGGTGACGGCGGCCGCCTTGAGGAGGGATCTGCGGGGGATGGGAGACATGGCGATGCTGCCTTTCCTCGTCCGTGCGGGAACCGCATTCGTACGCTGGTCAGGGGCATGACAGAGAGAGGTGCGGCGCGCCGGGGCGCCGACCTGGAACATGGGGGCACCGCCGTTCAGCGGTGCCGGTACCGCTCCTCCACGGCGACGGCCGCCGCCGCGACGGCACCGAGGACCGCGACCGCGAGCGGCGCGGCGAACCAGGCGGACACGGCCACCACGGCCAGCCCGCCGACGATCAGGAACGACCCGGCCGGATCGAGCACCGTCCGCCGCACGGCGGCGGCCAGCAGCCTCCGCCAGCGCGCTCCCGGCGCCCAGACCGCCGCCGCACGCAGCCCGGCCACGACGAGCCCGATCAGCGCGACGACCCCGACGGCCCCGGCGAGCGGCCCGCCGGGAATCCCCGCCCGGGCCGCCTGCACATCCACCCAGACGGCGGCCACCGCCGCCCACCCGGCGAGCCCGGCGAGCCACCCGCCGCGCAGGGCCGTGCGGAAGTCCGCGGTGAACTCCCGCCAGCCACCGCCCTCATGAGCGGTGCGGCGCCGCAGATGCCGCGCCCCGGCGGCGAACGCCGCGGGATAGGTGACGACTCCCAGTGAGGCCACCGCGATCCACACACCGGTCAGCAGACACTCGGCGAACACCGCGAACCTCTCGGCCGATGCCGACTCCCCCCGTGCCTTCACCCGTGTCCCTGCCATGCCCGCCTCAGCCCTTCAGACCCGACGTGGCCATACCGTCGATCAGATACCGCTGGAAGGCGAGGAAGAAGGCGAGCACCGGCAGCAGAGCCACCAGCGACATGGCGATCATGCCGCCGTAGTTGGCCAGCCCTTCCTGGTCGACGAACATCTTCAGGCCGAGCGAGACCGTGTACTTGTCGGGCTCGTTGAGGTAGATCAGCGGGCCCATGAAGTCGTTCCACGAGTTGATGAAGGTGAAGATCGCGCTGGTGATCAGGGCCGGCCGGCTCAGCGGCAGGACGACCGACCAGTAGATCCGGAAGTGCCCGCAGCCGTCGAGACGGGCCGCCTCGTCCAGCTCCTTGGGCATGTTGCGCATGAACTGCACCATCAGGAAGACGAAGAACGCCTCGGTGGCCAGGTACTTCCCGAGCAGCAGCGGTGTGTAGGTGTTGATCATCTCCATGTTGCGGAACAGCACATACTGCGGGATCAGCAGTACGTGGTACGGCAGCAGGAGCGTCCCGATCATCAGCGCGAACAGCAGATTGCGGCCCGCGAACCTGATCCTCGCGAAGGCGTAGGCCGTCAGCGAGCAGGACACCAGGATGCCGATGACCGAACCGACGGCCAGGAAGAGCGAGTTGAAGAAGAACGTGGAGATCGAGATGTCGGCGATGCCGTCGGCGAGGCTCCTGTAGTTGTCGAAGACCGGGGCGCCCGGGAAGAGATCCAGGCTGCCGACGATGTCCTCGCTCTTCTTGAAGGACCCGCCGACGACCCAGATCACCGGGTAGAGGATCACTGCGAGGATCAGCAGGGACCCGAGGTGCCAGGCGAGGGAACCGGGCAGCCTGTGACGGAGCGCTCCGCCTCCGGTGGCGGGTTCGCCGTCGGTGGCCGATGGGGGTGCCCCCTGATCGAGCGAAGTCGAGAGACGGGGGGAAGTCATCGGGCGCCCTCCTCGTAGTGCACCCAGCGCTTCTGGGACCAGAACAGCACCGCCGTCACCAGGGCGACCGCGACGAGCAGCAGCCAGGCCATCGCGGAGGCCAGACCCATGCGGCTGTTCTCGAAGCCCTGGACGTAGAGGTAGCAGGTGTAGACCATCGAGCCGTCGGCCGGGCCGCAGGCGTTGCCCCCCGCGCCGCCGCCGACGATGTACGCCGAGCTGAAGATCTGGAAGGAGTGGATCGTCTCCAGCAGGACGTTGAAGAAGAGGACGGGGGAGATCATCGGCAGCGTGATGTTCCAGAACCGCCGCATCGTGCCGGCTCCGTCGACCTCGGCCGCCTCGTACAGCTCACGCGGGACCTGCTTGAGACCGGCCAGGAAGATGACCATGGGGGCGCCGAACTGCCAGACCGTGAGCGCCACCAGGCTGTAGATGATCATGTCCGGGTCGCCGGTCCAGCCGCCGACGTCGATCCCGAAGAGCTTCTGGGTACGGTCGACGACCGCGTCGTCCGAGAAGATCGCCTTCCACACGATCGCGACGGAGACGCTCGCGCCGATCAGCGACGGCGCGTAGAAGGCGGCCCGGTAGAAGGCCTGCCCGCGCCGGCTCTGGGCGAGCAGCAGCGCCACACCGAGGGCGGCGAGCAGCTTCAGCGGCGTGCCGACGGCGACGTACCAGAGCGTCACCTGCACCGAGTGGCGCCAGCGCGGATCGCCGAACATCTCGGAGAAGTTGTCGAGACCGATCCACTGGGGCGCGTCGAACAGGTTGTAGTCGGTGAAGGCGAAGTAGAGCGAGGCGATCATCGGGCCGGCGGTCAGGAGCAGGAACCCGGCGATCCAGGGGGACATGAAGAGATAGCCGGCCAGGTTCTCCCGGCGCCGCCGCCGCTTGAGGGCGGCGGGGCGCGGGGAGTCCACCGGACCGTGCCGCGGCTCGGAGCCCTTGCCCTGGGGCAGGTCCTCCATCGCAGGGGCGTGTGTCACGGTGGTTCCCATCAGGTGCCGAGAGCCGTCTTCGACTCGGTGAAGAACTGCTGGACGGCCTCGCCCACCGACCTCTTGCCCAGGCCCATCTCCTCGGCGATGCGCAGGAACGCCGATTCGCAGATGTCCGCGCCGTTCGGGTGCGGAGTGATGGGCTCCAGGACTCCGGCCTTGACGATGGACTGCTCGTAGGCGGCGATCGCCTGGTTGACCGGGTCGGTCGGCTTGTACGCGTCGAACTGCGCCTGGGTCGCGGGCACACCGCGGTCGTAGCCCATGATCTTGGCGACCTCGGGGTCGTGCACCATGAAGTCGATGAACTGGGCGACTTCCTTCGGGTGCTGGGTGCGCTTGGAGGCGCTCAGCATCAGGGAGCCGAGGTACTGCCCGGTCTTCTTGCCGTCCGTCGTCGGGATGGGAGCCAGGCCGTACTCGCTCTTGCCCTCGGAGGTGTAGCGGACGGTGAAGTTGTCCCAGGTGAACTCGCCGCCCGAGAGCTCCGCGGCGAGCGCGGACTTGGGCTTGATCTGGGCGACCTTCTTGGGGTCGGAGTAGATGCCCCCCTCGACGCCCTTCCTGGCCTTCGTCCACCAGTCCGTCAGGTCAGCCTCGGTGAAGCCGAGTCCGCCCTCGGTGAAGAACGCCTTGCCGTTCTGGCGCAGGTAGAGGTCGTAGAGGTACATCGTGCCGTACATGCCGCTGTCGCCGGCGCGCCCGGTCTTGTCCCGGATCTTCTTCATGCCGGCTTCGAAGTCGTCCCACGTCCAGCCCTGCTCCGGCTTCACGCCTGCGCGGGTGTAGACGGGCTTGTCGATGACGAGGGCCATGGAGTTCGAACCGACCGGAACACCGAGGAGCTTGCCGTCGACCTCGCCGAACTTCTCCAGGCCCGCGCGGAATCCTTCCATCCGGAGGTTGCCCGCCTTCGCCTGCTCACTCAGATCCAGCAGTACGTTCTTCGCGTCGTATTTACGGAGGAAGCCGATCGCATTCTGGAACACGTCCGGCGGATTTCCTCCGGAGGCCTGGGTGTTGAACTTCTTCCAGAAGTCGAGATAAGGCTGGAAGTCCGTTTTCACCTTGATCTTCGGGTACTTCTTCTCGAAGAGCGCGATGGTCTTGTTGATTCTCTGGGCGCGGTCCTCCGCACCCCACCACGCGTAACGGATCGTCACCGTCCCGTCCGCGGAGGCCCCTCCGTCACCACCGCAGCCGGTCGTCGCGGCCAGCCCCAGCGTGGCTGCCGTGGCACCCGCCGCCTTGAGGATGGTTCGTCTCTCAACATTCCCGCCGTTCACCACGGTTGGCCCTCCCCGCACGTCGTCCCGCTCGCATGAATCGTTTCAAGTAAGCGCTTGCTGGCACAAGGTACGGAGGGGCTGAGGGTGCGTCAATGATTCGGACAAGAATTTCTTACCGACGGGGCGGGCGGCGGAGCGGGCCGAGAGGGCGGGGCCGGAAGCGGAGCAGGTCGAGGTCCCTGGTGACGGCCCCACGTCCGAAACGCCGAACGGAGAGGGGTGGGACGGGTCGATTCTGGGCGCGACCGAAAGGCGACGGTGGTGTCAGGGGTGGGATCGCGGAGGACAGGGGTCGAATTCGGCCATGTGACGTCGGGGGGAAGGGTTTTGGGGGTGCGGGGATCGGTTCTGGCCATGTGTCGTGGGGGTGGGGGGCGTTGTAGGGGTGGGTCGGTGAGGAGGGTCTGCGACCGAAAGTGACGGGCGTGTGGCTGGAGGGAGGAGGCAGGGGGTGCGCGGGGCTGCGGCCGAGGGGGCGGCATGGGTGAGCCGATGTCCGCAGCTCGGTGATCAGGAGGGCTGACCGGAGTCGGCGGCGGGACTCAGAGGCATCGACCCGTCCTGGCCGGGGCGCGGGACTCACCACCAGCCCACTCCGGCCGGGGGGGACCGCATGCTCGGCCTGTGACAACTCGGCCCCAGCCCGCCGCCGCTCGACGGTCTCGGCACCAGCCGCCCCAGCCCGCCGCCGCCCGGCTCGGCACGCGACGGAGAGAGCGGCTGGCCGGGCAGGGGTCCTGACAGGCTCAGACCGGCGATATGCGGCCACCCAGCGGGACCGACGGGCAGAGGCAACACCGGTCAGCTCGACGACGGGGACAGCGACCTGGCTGCCTGGTACACCTCTGCCCGGTGCATCGCACTGTCAGCGCCGGGGGATCTCGCCCCTGCCCGGTGCACGCGGGCTCGCTGGGCAAAGAACCCGGCAGGCTTCACCGGATCGGATCCCGGCGAGGCACGCGCTGGTCAGCGCCGATTGCCGTCCGTCTGTCGGCCAATGGCAGCTCCTCCTCACCAGTCGGCCGGGCGGGGGCGCGGGGCCGGGTAGCCCACTGACACGGGCTGCCCGGCACACCCCGGCCCAAGGCGGCACCGGCGCCGGCCGGTCCGAGGGTCCGGCGCCCGACACACGGGGCAGGGATCACCCCGGTACGCCTGGCCCTGGCGAACCTCGGCCCGGCGGCCCTGCTCCGTGCGTAGCTCTGTCCGTCCGCGGGCCGAGGACACCTGCCCACCACCAGTCGGCTCGACGGGGCCGGGCAGCCCGAGCTGCCCAAAGGGCCCGGGTGCCCGGCATACCGCCCCATGGCGGAGAGCTCGCGGTAGCAGACCCGCCTGGCAGGCGTATCTCAGCGCTTACCGGCTACTCAGCGATCTCGGCAGCACATGCGCCTCGTGGCTCGGCAGAACGGCAGCGCCGTACAGCTGAGCCCGGAGCCCGGTACCCGCCGTCGGACGGCGACCCAGAGGGCACGAGCGGCCCCGCCGGATCCCGGCATCACCAGCGGCCGGAGCGCAGAGACCGCCGCACGGCACTTCGGCCTGGCGTGCGGCCACGAGCCACCCCACGCGCACGGCCCCACGACCGCGGCGGCCCACCCCGCCAACGCCGGCGGCCCACCTGCGCAATCGCAGATGGGCCGCTGGTCCGGGTGGGCGATACTGGGTTCGAACCAGTGACCTCTTCGGTGTGAACGAAGCGCTCTCCCACTGAGCTAATCGCCCGGACGCAGGAAGAACATTACCCCATGTCAGGGGGTGCCTGTGACGCTCACTGGTCCTTGATCTTCCACGGCATGGTGATGCCGAACTTCCACAGGTAGATGCCGGCCAGCACGCCGATGATCACCAGCCCGACCGACGTCAGGATGATGTTGCGGCGCCGCACCTTGGGATCGAGGGCGCGCTGCGCCGCCTCGGTGACCTTCCGCTTGGTCCAGCGCAGCACCAGCTGGGCCCAGACGAACTCCGTCGCCCAGATCGCCATGCCGCCGAAGATCACGACCCACCCCGGTCCGGGCAGGGGCAGCATGATGATGCCGGTCACGACGACCGCGAGTCCGATGATGAAGACGCCGACCTGCCAGCTGAGGTGGAGCGCCCGGCGGGCCTTGATGAATTCCGGCGCACGCGAGCCGAGCCCGCGATCCTGCTCGCCGTGCGCCTCGCCCGTCCCCGTCTCGTTCGCCGCCACGGCCACCTCGGTCGGCTCGTTACTCCCCGTATTCATACGGGGAAACACTACCCGAGCGAAACCAGTCACCGGAATGGACGCAGGACACGAACGATCCCTCGGCCGGAAGAGTTACGTAAAGGCACGCAAAACACTCAGAGGGGTTTACAACGGCACCGTAGGTGGCATGTCGATTTCGCCGACGTGCGAATCCCCGAGCGCACACTGAGCGAAAGGCCCTGGCGCTTATGAACACCACGGTCAGCTGCGAGCTGCACCTGCGCCTCGTTGTGTCGAGCGAGTCCTCCCTGCCTGTCCCCGCAGGCCTGCGGTACGACACGGCCGACCCCTACGCCGTGCACGCCACCTTCCACACCGGAGCCGAGGAAACCGTCGAGTGGGTGTTCGCCCGCGACCTCCTCGCCGAGGGACTTCACCGCCCTACGGGCACCGGCGACGTCCGCGTCTGGCCGTCGCGCAGTCACGGGCAGGGCGTCGTGTGCATCGCCCTGAGCTCGCCGGAGGGCGAGGCCCTGCTGGAGGCCCCGGCACGGGCCCTGGAGTCCTTCCTGAAGCGGACCGACGCCGCCGTGCCGCCCGGCACGGAACACCGGCACTTCGACCTCGATCAGGAGCTCTCGCACATCCTGGCGGAAAGCTAGGGCGAGGCCCCCACAAAGCCGCCCGGCGCCGTCGACTCGGGGAGACGGCTCGGGCCCGGACAACCGCATACGGGATGACACCGGCGCCGGCACCGCGGATCACGCGGAACGGCGCCGGTTCGCGTGAGAGCGCCCTTGCCCCGGTGCGCCTCCCCCGTTGTCCGGCGCTCCGGTGC